>CALBET010001029.1 GCA_937888665.1 uncultured Acidobacteriota bacterium | reverse complement strand
CGGCCGGATTCAGCGCCGGTCGAATGCAGCGGGACTTCTACCACGGGCTGCTAGCAGCCCGTGGTGGAACACCCGTGCTGAGCTGGGCAGCCCGCGCGACATGAAGAAACCAAGGACAGACTGGGCCAGTTTTGGCACCTGCATGGCCATGCTGCTGCTCGTGTGCCTGCCCTTGACACTGGCACCCGAGCGGAGCGGCGCACTCATCGAGAGCATCTACGGCCGGACCGCGAACCAGTTGGGCATCTTCTACTTGCTGGCCGGCGCCGCGTGCATCGGATTCCTGGTCTGGCTGGCGTCCAGCCGCTTCGGCGATGTGAAACTGGGGGCCGAAGGGGACGAACCGGAGTTCTCAACCGCCAGCTGGATGGCCATGCTGTTTTGCGCCGGGGTGGCGGGGGGACTGATGTATTGGTGCAGCATCGAGTGGGCAGACTACTACCAAGCGCCACCATTTGGCGCCGCACCCCGTAGCGTGGAGGCGGCCGAGTGGGCGTCGACCTACGGGCTCTTTCATTGGGGCATGTCCGCCTGGGCGTTCTACTGTCTGCCGACACTCGCCATCGCCTACCCCTACTATTCCCGTGGGCTCGACCATCTGCGATTCAGCGACAGCTGTCATCACCTCCTCGGAGGACACGAGACGGGCGGTGTCGGCCGGATCATCGACGTACTGTTCATGGTGGCCCTGATCGGCGGGGCGGCGGTGTCGCTCGGACTGTCGTCGCCGCTGGTCGCGGCGTGTATCGCCCATCTGCTGTCTGTGGAGCCGACCCTCGGGATTGAGTTTGGCGTCGTCCTGCTATGTATCGCGCTCTTCGGGACGAGTGTCTGGCTCGGCTTGGAGAAGGGGATCAAGCGCCTCAGCGATCTGAATCTGATTCTGGCGGTCGGTCTGCTCCTGTTCGTCCTCGCGGTCGGTCCGACCGTATTTCTGGTCAAGACCAGCTTGAACAGCCTCGGTGTGCTGGCCCTCAACTTCATCCGAATGAGCTTCTGGACAGACCCGTTCACCGACTCCGGCTTCGTGGAGCAATGGACGATCTTCTACTGGGCCTGGTGGATCGCGTTCGCCCCGTATGTCGGTTTGTTCGGCGCGCGGATCTCCCGCGGGCGCACGATACGGCAGGTGATCGTCGGAATGCTGCTCTTCGGGTCACTCGGCAGCTGGGTGTTCTACATGGTCCTCGGCAATTTTTCGATGTTCCTGGAGTTGGAAGGAATTGCGGATATCACCGGACTGGTCGGCGCCGGCAACCCGAACGGCGCCATCGTGGCGATGCTCGACGCGCTGCCGCTCGGTGGCCTGGCGACCGGGGTCTTCTCCGTCGTCGCCATGATCTTTGCGGCGACGACATTCGATTCGGCCTCGTACTGTCTCGCGTCGGCGGCGACGCGCGACCTGAAGTCGGGAGACGACCCCGCGCGGTGGCACCGGGTCTTCTGGGCCCTGGCGCTCGGCGCACTGCCGGCGACGTTCATGTTCGTCGGCGGCTTCGCCGTCCTCCAGACCACGGTGCTTATCGTGTCACTGCCGATCTTGGGGGTCGGTCTGGTCATGTCGGTTTCCATGCTGCGGTCGCTGCGGGCCGACGAGGCCGACCGGCACGCAAGGCGACAGGGGGCACCGTGACGACAGTAAAGGAAACCCGCGACGAGCAGCCGTGGAGGGAGATTGAGGAGGAGATCGAAGGTGCCAACGTCGCGGCGCTAGAGGAGACCCTTGAACTGCTCACGGCGTCGGACACCGCTCGGGCCATCTCGCGGCTCAGCGCCCACGATCAGCAGCGGCTCCTCCAGCTCCTGTCGCCGGAGGAGGCCGCGGCCGTCCTCGAAGACATCCCCGACGCCCAGGCAGCCGACATGATCGGGCAGCTGCCGACGAACGCGGCCGCCGCGATCATGGTCGAGCTGCCGAGCGACCATGCGGTCGATGTGCTCGCAGAGATGGTTCCGGCGACCAGCGAAGCCATTCTCAGAGAACTTCCGGCGGAGGAACAGGCGGAGGCGCGCGAGCTTCTGTCCTACGACGAGAACACCGCCGGCGGGATCATGATCAAGGAGTATCTCGTCTACGAGCAAGGGCTGCTCGTCGTCGACGTGCTGCGCGACCTTGAGGAGCACGCGCCAGCGTACGTAGATTTCAACGTGCAGTACAGCTACATCGTCGACGGCGACGGTCGGCTCACCGGGGTGCTGCGCCTGCGGGATCTGGTGCTGGCGCAACGCCAGACGACGATCGCGAGCGTCATGATCGAGAACCCCACCTCGGTTCGGACCGACGCGGGGCTGGCTGAACTCCATGACTTCTTTGAGGACCATGCCTTCATCGGCCTGCCCGTCGTCGACGACCAGGGGCTGCTCCACGGTGTCATCCTCCGCACCGCCGTGCTCCAGGCGGAAAGCCGAGTCGCCGACGAAACCTATCTTGTGTCGACCGGCATCGTCGGCGGCGAGGAGCTCCGGTCCATGGGGTTCTTGCGCCGGTCCGGCCGTCGTCTCTCCTGGCTCACCATCAATATCCTGCTGAACGTGGTGGCCGCCAGTGTCATCGCGGTCTATCAAGATACGTTGTCCGCGGTCATCGTGTTGGCCGTCTTCCTGCCGATCATCTCGGACATGAGCGGGTGCTCGGGGAACCAAGCGGTCGCCGTGAGCATCCGCGAGCTGAGCCTTGGCGTGATCCGACCGCGAGACTTTGTGCGCGTATTCTGGAAGGAGGGGATCATGGGGGTGACGAACGGCCTCGTGCTCGGCCTGCTTCTCGGCATCGTCGCCTGGGTCTGGCAGGGTAACCTGGCGCTCGGCCTGGTCGTCGGAGGGGCGCTCGCGGCGAACACCCTCGTGGCCGTGCTTCTCGGAGGAGCCCTTCCGCTGGTTCTCCGCGGTCTGAATCAAGATCCGGCGCTCGCCTCTGGACCAATCCTGACCACCGTCACAGACATGTGCGGTTTTCTTCTGGTGCTGAACCTGGCGGCCGCCTATGTCGCTCAGCTGACCGTGTGAGTGTGTGGTCAAGGTTGTCCACGACGGCGGCCGCGAGGCTGCGGCTGCGCGGGTCTACGTGTCGGCGATATCGAGTCCGACGGCCCGCATGATGGCCAGCGCGTTGCTGCGGGTTACCGGTCCAGGTTTCAGCCGGTAGTCGAAACGCATCTCGCCCTCGATCGCCGGCGTGTTCGGGTTCTCGGTCGCCCGCTATCTGCTGGCGGACGCGCTGCGCGACCCCTTCAGGCTCCACCTCGACCGATTCGATCGGACCGTCGAACGAGAAGGCGTCTTCTACTTCCCACGCAGGCCCTTCTCCCGCAATAACGCCCTGGCGAAGGGACCCAGGAAACCCGCCGCCTTGCGATGGCCTCGCTCGTTCCAGTGCCCGTCTCCTCGGAAGTAATCGTCCTCGGTGAACCCCGACTCTCCGAGATCGAGCACCGGAATCTGTTTCGTAGCCAGCCAATCCACGAAGGGCGTGTCGAACCGGGTTGTCCCGCTTCGTGGAGGAATCAGGACGATCCCCAGAGCGATGCCTTCGCTCCGGGACAATTCGAGTAGGTCCTCGAGGGCGGCGAAGGTCGGCTCCATGACGCGTCGGGGATCGCTCTGCGCCCGAGCCTCGAAGCCGTGGCGGCGCTCCCGCGGAAACCACTGTGCGAGGGATGGGCGCGATAGGAACCGCAAGAGGAACGAGTGGGTTCGAATCAGGTCCATGGGGAATCCGGGCAGACGGCGGTCGCGGTAGAGCCGGTACCCGCGCACGACCTCCACTTGCATGAATCCGCCGTGGTAGTCGTCACGAACGTCGTTGAACAGGTTCGCACACAGGATCATCGCCTGAGGCCCGATCTCCGCCGCCAGCCTGGTTCCCCAGAGCACCTCTTGACGGATCGAGTATCCAGACTGGCCGCCATTGACAACGCCGATCTGGTCTGGGTTGAGCTGCGAGGCGATCAGAGACGCGAACGACGCCTTCTCGGCAACGCCCAGGCCGAAGAGGAAGGAGTCTCCAAGGAGCAGGACCTTGCGCTGGTGGGCGTTCTGCGCCTCGAAGTCCTCCTGGCGCAAGCCCAGGGCGTTGCTCGTCACGTGGAGGTCGAACACTCCCGGCCGCAACGCGCGGCCCCGAAAACCAGGGGCGTGGCGGTAGCCGACGCCTTCTGCGGGGATGAACGCCCCTAGTCCCCAGTAGGTCCCGCCAACCTCTACTTCGTCGTAGAGCAAGCGCAGTGAGAATTCCGCACCGAGCAGGGAGACGCACGCCGAGAGCGCGAACAACGCCGACCAAAACCCGATCCGGCGACCTCTCGCTCTTGCGGATCTCTGGTTGTCGGGCATGGGCTCAATCCTCGAGGGCGAAGATGACAAGCACAGCCTCTCACCAGCTCGTTTTCTCCAAGGATTGCAGCCACGTCGAGTATCTCTTCCATCAGCAAGCCCGGTTGGACCCCTTTGACGTCCGTCCAAGGTAACCCTACGGTTAGAACGAACGGAGATTAGCGCGTGGGCGAACCACGCACGGAGAACCACAGAGCGCACAATCCGCGAGGATTCCGTGGACTGGCGCGATCAATCTCACGCGATCCAGTTGCGGGCGGCGACCGGCGACTTCGCCAGGCTCGAAGTCAGGACCCGCACCCCCGAAAGCAGCCGAACATCGAGAGGCTGCGCGATGCCCTGACCCGGCGGGTGGCGGCATGGAAGCCACGCTGCGTTCCGAACCGAAGTGGCTCGGCTGCTGCTGCGCCGGGTGATTGGCCAGCTCGTGCTTTACGATGAGAGCACCCGACCCGATTTCATCAAGGCGGATGCCGTGATCAAGCCCGGATGTATTTGTTTACCGGGTCACAGCCTTTTTCCCTTGTACTTTGAGCGCAGATTTGGCATGGCTGGCGCGTGAGCACGCGCCGCGACAACGCACTACTGCCCGACGCTGAGCCCGCACCGGGGCCCGTGGTCGAGGAACTGGAGCGCGAGAACGAGCGCCTCCGCGAGGAGTTGCGCCAGGGGGAGCGGGAGCGCGCGCGCTTGCGCCGCAAG
>CALBET010001028.1 GCA_937888665.1 uncultured Acidobacteriota bacterium | reverse complement strand
CCTGGACTTCATGGCGTTGCTGAAGACCATGGCTGATCAGGAAGCGACGGAGCGCACGCCCTCGCAAGTTGTTGAGCTCTTGAAGACCGAGGGTGAGGCGTTTGCCACGTTCCTGGACGGCCTGTCGGAGGACTTTCTGGCCGAGTCGTTCGCGATGCCGCCCGGCGCCACGCCGGCCGCCAAGAGCCGCCTGGAAATGCTGCTCTCGGTCAAGGAGCACGAAATGCACCACCGCGGTCAACTGATGCTGGTCCAGCGCCTCATCGGACTCGTGCCACATCTGACACGAGCGCGTCTGGAGCAGGCGGCTCAAGCGCAGTCTTCGGCATCCACGTCGTAGGCGTTCCACGGGGGTAACTCGTATCTGCAAGCCGCGAGCGCGGTGGCTTGTGGTTGGCGGCGCTGGTCACCGTGGCCAGCGCTGCCGCAGGTCAACCTCGGCTATTTTTCGTTGACGATCTCGTCGTAAAACGCGACGAAATCGTCGGGGTGCGTTCCTGCCCGAGCCTCAATGGCGGCGCGGGGGTGCAGGTTCAACTGGCCGGTGATGTTGTACGGGACCAACGGGCCCCATTCGACGGTCTTGCGAATCTCTGGTATCTCCTCCTGCAAGAGCCGGATGATGGGGCGCAGTTTGAACTTCGGGTTGCGCAGGAAACCGAGCAACAGTTCCATCGGGCAGTTCCCGGCCCCACGTCCGAGCCCCGCCATGGTGGCATCCACGCGATTCGACCCCAGAATAATCGCCTCGAGGGTGTTCGCGAACGCCAACTGCATGTTGTTGTGGGCGTGCATGCCGATCTCTTTGCCGGTCCCGGCCATGGCGTCTTCGTATTTCCGATACAACCCGTCGATCTGCTCGCGATAGAGATGACCGAAGCTATCGACGATGACCATCGTCGAAGCCGGCGTTGGTGCAATCGCCTCCAGCACCGTGTCGATCTCTGACTCGGTGATGTTCGACACGGCCATCAGGTTGGCCATGGTCTCGTAACCCTGCTCGCTGGCATGGTGAATCATGTCCACCGCCTCGGACACCTGATGGGCGTAGAAGGCCACGCGAATCATGCCCAGCACGCTGTCCGCGGCCGGAATGATGGCGGTCTTCCAGTCGCTCTTGCTGGCATCGGCCATGGCGACCAGCGTCAGGCCGGTGCTGCCGGCGTCATGGTCGCCCACGACCCGCCGCATGTCCTCCTCCCGGCAGTGACGCCACGCGCCGAACTGGTCCCTCGGAAACAGGCGCTCCGAGTTCTTGTAGCCAATCTCCATCGAGTCGATGCCCGCCGCCAGGCAGGTGTCATACACGGCGCGGACGAATCCGTCGGTGAACTGATGGTCATTGATGAGCCCGCCGTCGCGGACCGTGCAGTCCAACACCTTTAACTCGGGGCGATACGTGATCCACGGGGCTTTCCCGGCCCTACTATCGTTGCTGCTCATGGGGGTCTGGGTCCTTGTACTCAACACCGGGCGCGCATGCGCTGTGCTCGACCGCGGTGGTCTGAATTCCTGACAAACGGACAATTATAGCAGTCTGGTGGTCCAGGCGGGCTCACGCTCAGAGTCCTACGCAGCGTAAGGCGGACGGACGCTGCCTTTGAGCTGCGCCAGCGCATCGATCAGCTCTTCCAGCTCTTCCAGCTCTTCGGCCGGGTCCCCGCTATCTGCGCGGCAGGACATCCCGTGCACGGAGCGGCGCGACCTGCGCGAGCTGGTCGAAGTCGCGATCGTGATGCAACAGCGTGAGGCCATTGCGAACCGCGCAGACCGCGATCAGACAGTCGACGCTCGAACGCACGGTTGCCCCAGCCCGCCTGGCCAGACGGTACAGATCGACCGCCTGTTCGAACACCACGAGCCCCAATGGCGCCTCGACGATCGGCAGCGCGTGCATCGCGTCGTGCGCGACCCGGAAGCCCCGATCGTCCCTGAAGCCCTGCAGCACCTCTTGCAGGACCGGCAGACAGGTCACGACCTCCTCCAGATCGACTACAGACTCCAGATCGAGGCGGGCGGGGCGTCGAAACACCTCGATCCACACGGACGTGTCAATCAGATACACGACGAACTCCGCGCGTAACGGCCTTCGGCGAGCGACGCGGGCCATCGCCGCGCATGGCGGCCAGGTCGCCCTCCCACAGCCCCGACCCCGCAAGCTGCAGGATACGGCCGGCCTTCACCCGGCGCACGAACTCCGCCAGCGCCAGGTCCACCGCTTTCGAGTAGGTTCGTTCACCACTGAGCCGCAGCGCTTCGTCGAGCAGCTGCTCATCAAGCACAAGATTTGTGCGTTTCATGTGTTTATGCTACGCACATCCACCAGCACCGATCAAGCCGAGACTCCCGAGTGTTCCGTCGTGCCTGCGCCGGAGGCTACTGTCGCAGGTCCGGGAGGTTCATACGACGAAGGAGGGTTTGGCCACGAGGGTGTTGGCGAATCGAATCCCAGTGAGACAGCTGCAGGAGCAGGAGGCCAGGACATCGTTCCTCGTAGCTCTGTTCAAGGCGGTCCATCGCTTCCTCTATCTCGCCAAACGCGATGTGGACTCGCGCAATCGAATACGGCGCGACATACTCGTGAGCGCTTCGCTCCGTCAACTCGGTCAAGACCAATCGCGCCTC
>CALBET010001027.1 GCA_937888665.1 uncultured Acidobacteriota bacterium | reverse complement strand
GGCCACCGCGGCCGGAGTGCCGAAGCCAGCTGACCCCTCGATGAACGATCCGAACAGCCAGGCCACGATGATGACCTGAATGCGGCGGTCGCGGCTGATGTCGGTGAAGCCGCGTCGGATGGTGCGGAGCGCGCCGCTCTCCTGCAACGTATTCAGTAGCAGGATCGCGCCAAAAATGATGTAGAGCAGGGTAAAGGCGACGATGAGACCGTTGACCGTCGCGGCCGCCACCTGCGGGAAGGGGACCTGCCAGACGAACAGGGCCAGCACCGCGGCGACCGCGTAGGTGAGTGGCATGGCACGGCTCGCCGGCCAGCGGAGGCCCACCAGAAAGACGGCGACGGTCGCGATCGGTAACAGGGACAGGACGGCCAACGTGGTTGTGCCCATCGGGGGGGGTCTCCCTCTAGAAGCTCCGGAGCGCTTCGGCTTCGTCGTCGAACAGTTCGAACACCGTCACCAGCTTCGCCACCTCGAACAGTTCGCGGAGCCGGTGACTTGGGTTCAGCAGCTTCAGTTTGCCGTCGTGGTTGCGGGTGGTGATGAACGCGCTCACCAGTTCGCCAATCCCCGTGCTGTCCATGTAGGACACGCCGGCCAGGTCGAGCAGTAGTTGCGTGTGCCCTTCCGCGAGCAACGAGGCCACGGCCGTTTTCACGGCTCCGAATCCGTCATTTCTCGTCATCCGCCCATCGAGCGAGATGATCGAGACCCCGCCGGCTGTTCGTTGCGTCGTACGCATCGTCTCAGTGACCCTGGAAATCCGTTGTGTCGGCCGCGCCATTGTAGCGCAGGCCGGTCGCATGTGGTCGTCCGGTCTGCCCGCATCGGGCGCGGCCGGCGGGCCACGGTCGGCGAGGTCCGGCGTGCGGGCTGGCCTGACGACAGCGCGCGAGTCAGAATAGGGTGAGGAGACGGCGGTTGCCGGGGCGACTGTCACACTGCACCGATGCGCGTTGGGATACCGACGGAAGTGAAACCGGATGAGAACCGAGTGGCCTTGACGCCCTCCGGTGTGACCGCCTTCCGGACCGCCGGACACGACGTCGTGGTCCAGACTGGAGCGGGTCTGGGAAGCGCCGTTCCGGACGGCGCCTACGAGCGGGCCGGAGCCACGGTGGTGTCGAACGCGGCCGCGGTGTGGGAGCACGCCGACCTCGTCCTGAAGGTGAAAGAGCCGATGGACGCCGAATTCGAGTTCATGCGGCCGGGCCAGGTGCTGTTCACCTATCTGCATCTGGCGGCCTCGTTGCCGCTCACGGCACAGCTGCTCGAGCGCCGCGTCGTCGCGATCGCCTACGAAACGGTGCAGCTGGCCGACGGGACGTTGCCACTGCTTGTACCGATGTCCGAGGTTGCGGGGCGGCTCTCGATTCAGGCCGGCGCGGCGTCGCTCGAGATGATTGCGGGTGGGAAGGGCATCCTCCTGCCTGGGGTCTCCGGAGTGCGTCGTGGTCGGGTCACGATCATTGGCGCCGGTATCGTCGGGTTGAACGCATGTGTGGTCGGTGTCGGCTTCGGGGCCGACGTGACCATTGTCGACATCAATCCATTACGACTTGCCTACGTCCGTGATGTCGTGCAGGGCCACGTCACGACCCTGATGTCCAATGCCGCGAATATCCAGGAAGCGGTCAGAGGCGCGGATTTGGTGATCTGTGCGGTGTTGATTCCCGGAGCGAAGACCCCGCGGCTGGTGACGCGCCGCCATCTGCGTCAGATGGAAGACGGGTCGGCGCTGGTCGACGTGGCGGTCGATCAAGGGGGCTGTGCCGAGACCAGTCGGCCGACGACCCACCATGATCCGCGTTACGTGGAGGAAGGCGTGGTCCACTACTGCGTGTCCAACATGCCGGGGGCCGTACCGTACACGTCGACCTACGCGCTCACCAATGCCACGATGGCCTACGCGCTCGAGATCGCAAATAGAGGGTGGCGGGAGGCGGCGCGAGATCCGGCGCTGGCCGGTGGTGTGAATGTGGTCGACGGGCATGTGACCCATCCGGCGGTCGCAGAGGCCCATGGCCTGGACTACACGCCGCTGGATCGCGCGTAGCCGAAGGAGCAGCACGATGGGGCGTTTCGTCAGGGTCGCCGACGACGGCGCTGTCCGGCCGGGGACGGTCAAAGGGGTGCGGCTGGCCGACCGAAAAGTCGCGCTGTTCAACGAGAACGGGGTGATCCTGGCCTACGAAGATTACTGCACTCACACCGGCGGTCCGTTAACGCAGGGTTCGTGCCAGGACGGTGTCGTCACCTGCCTGTGGCACGGCGCCCAGTTTCGCATTGCCGACGGAGCGCCGCTGACGCCACCTGCGGGCGGTCGGCTCCGGGGCTACCCGGTCCGGGTGGCCGACGGCGGCATCGAGGTCGAGATCGAGGATTGATGGGTGAGGAGTGACGAGCGGCGCGGGTTATTTCGACTGGTAGTTGCGGCTGTACCCGGTCCGGCCGTTGGTCATCGTCCAGCTTCGTCCATCCGCCTGCACGGTCGCCTTGATCCAGTGGCCCTCGCAGTCCTCTTCCTCCGTGAGGTTGGCGGTCATCCGCTCGTCCGTGTTGTGAGGCGCCGAATCGTCGGCCAGCGCCCGGTGCGACTGCCACACATCGCCCACACCGGCCGTGTCCTGCACCGATTTCAGTGAGTCCGCCGCGCCCCCCTTGCGTGGGCCGTTGTTGACGACCGCCACGGTCGGCTCCAGTGCGCCCGCCAACTCGGGCCGTATGGCGCCGTACCCCCCATGGTGCGGGACCTGCCACAGGTCCACGACGCCCAGTCGATTCTCGGGACAGGCCAGCGCGTACTCCCGGTCGGGAGTCAGGTCGCCCATATTCAGAAACTGGAACCCGCCCAGTGAGAGCAGATAGCCCAGGCTGTGGCTGTTCTCGCCCTCGTCGATCGACGGTGCGGTGGCGTCGCCGCAGCGTCTGTTTGGTGCCCGCCGCTCGGGCGAGTCTACAAGGCGGCGGTGCGCCGCTATAAATGAAAACTCGATCCGCCTCAGTGGCAGCTTGTCTCCCGGCGCCACCGTGCGCCGACGACCATCTGCCACCATCGCGTAGTCGCGCCAGAGGGCCAGTCCTGCCTCGTCGCCCTGCTCGACGCTGTTCCCGTGGTCAATGATGTGGCCGATCGGGACGCGTTCGGCCAGCTGAGGGACGCCGCCGACGTGGTCGCGATGAAAGTGAGAGATCAACAGGTAGTCGATTTCGCTGATCCCGGCGTCCTGCATGGCCGCCTGGATGCGCTCGGTGTCGCGAAAATCCGGTCGGGGCCAGCCTGCGTCCATCAGCACCGACTCGCGCTGGGGCGTGACGACCAGGGTGGCGGCACCCCCCTCGACATCGATCCAATAGATGTCCAGCGTCGCTGGCGTTTGCGCGTGGACCGCGCTGGCGGCCGTCAACCACGCCAGAAGGATCGTGACGGCGGCACGCGTGCCCCGGGAGTGTCGAACACGGACGTGCGGCAGTTCGTACCACATGATGGCTCGCTTTCGTCTTCGTCCAGAGGCGTGGGCCGGTGGACGATCCTTCTGGTCGGCGATGAACGGTGGCGCGTCAGGCTCGGCACCGCCGACGCGCCACAGCGCGCGCCGTCCTGTCCTCGCCGGCACCGGTGTGGTAATGATACGCGAGCGCTGATGTCTGGCCGCTCCAGCCAATTGCGACAGATGTCCTTACGCTGATGCCCACTCCCATCGGTCATGCACTCGGTGGGATCGCCGCCGGCGTGCTTGTCGCCGGCCGCACCACCCAACCGGTGTCGGTGGGGGAGCGGTCGTGGTCGCTGCTGTGGGTCTGGGCGCTGTGCGGCATGCTCCCGGATGTGGACTTCCTCATAGGTGGTCACCGAGGGATGACCCACACGCTGGGGGCCATGCTCGCGGTGGGATTCGGCGCCGCGCTCATCGCGCGTCGTCGACCAGCGGTCTGGTATGCGGCGGCTGCGTCCTACGGCACCCACTTGCTGCTCGACTGGCTGGGCGTCGACACTGTCGTCCCGCACGGCATCATGGCGCTCTGGCCATTCGGGGACACGTTCTATGTGTCGGCGTACGGGGTCTTTCCGGCCGTCTGCCGGCAATATTGGCTCGTGGACTGCTGGGTCGACCTGATGCAGGCGGTCGCGTGGGAACTGCTGCTGCTTGGTCCGGTCGCGGCAGCCGCCGTGCTGTTCATGCGACGTCGCTAGGGACCCGATCAGCTTATTCCTGATCGGGTCCTTAAGGACCCACCGCGGACTGTCAGTCAACCGGGTGCCCCACGTATCGGACGCCGTAAGGATCGCTCCTCGCGTCTGGCGGACCCGCCAGGCGGTCAACCGCGGTTCGATTCGAGATCCACGGATGCCACCGGATCTACGGGCGCGAGGGCAGGCGCCGTCAACTCCCGTCGTCATCGTGTCGTCGCCGGCACGGCGAGGAATTCCCGCTGGCGGCGGTCGAGAGCCCGTCAACTCCCTGAGCCTCCACGTGTTGCGGCCGAGTGCCGCGGGTCGGGCGCCGACTGGCCGAGTTCTTGCCTCTTGCTTGGGTGGCTCCGCTGATCGCCGGCTATGTTCGTGCCCGACCTGCCGACACGGCGGTCGGCGGGGCCGTCGTGAGTGGTCGTTCGACTGGATGGTCGACGGCTAGGCCGTTTCTACTTCCAAGCAGGAGGAAAGCGATGCAACGAGTGATGTGGGTCATGGCGCTGGTGGGGGCGCTCGGGGTCGGTTCCGCCACGGTTCAAACGCAGCAGCCCGCGGCGCCGGCTGGCCAAACCGAAGCTCAGACCGTGGTCAACGTCAACAGCGCCACGGCTGTGCAACTCGAGACGTTGCCCGGTGTCGGGCCTCGGACCGCGGAGCGGATCATCGAATACCGTCGCGACAACGGCAACTTCAAGAAGATCGAAGAACTGATGAACGTGCGGGGCATCGGTGAGCGTAGTTTCCTCAAGTTGCGCCCGCTGGTGACAGTCGGCGCAGCGGCGTCCGGGGTGGGTGCGGACCGGTAGCGGCCTGGTGCGGCGCGCCCTGGGGGACCATCTCCGGGGCGCGCTGTACCGACCGCCCACGCGTGCGGGTGGCTTCTCGCTGGTGGAGTCGCTGCTGGTGGTCGGACTGCTGCTGGTGACGGCAGCCATCGCCACGCCGTCCGTGCTGCGTGGCCTGGACGACGCACGGGGGGCGTCCGCGGCCCGGCACCTAGCCGGCCTGGCTCGATTGACGCGGGCGCAGGCCGCCCTGCGCTCGGCCGCCGTGGGCCTCCGTTTCGAGCGAGACGGCGATCGCTATGGCTACGCCGTCTATGTGGATGGCAACGGGAACGGACTCAGCACCCGCGATGTCCAACGCGGTGTCGACCGCGCCATTACGCCGGTTGAACGGATCGGTGATCGATTTGCGGGAGTGGTGATCGGTGTGGCCCCGGGCGTCTCCGGCCTCGCAGACAACGAGGTCATGGAGCCAGGCGCTGATCCGGTCCAACTCGGCACGTCGGACACCTTGACCTTCAGTCCGTTCGGGACCGCGACGAGCGGGACGATCTTCCTGCGGAGCCGACACGGCCGCCAGTACGCCGTGCGCGTACTGGGCGCGACGGGCCGGACGCAGATTTGGGAGTTTCGGCACGAGGCAGGGGCATGGACACCGCGCTGACCATGCAGTGTCCTACAGAGCGCCGTCGCACCACCCGACGCAGTGGCGAGGCGCTGTCATGGGTTCGTGAACTACGTGTGCGACCCGGGCTCGAGGCGACGCTGGTCAATCTGTCAGAGGAGGGCGCCGTTATCGAAACGTCGACATACTTGCGTCCAGGAGCACGGACGGCGATCCACGTGGTCGGCGTGTCTGGGGACTGGCGCGTCTCCGGTCATGTGGCGAGGTCGTGGGTGGCGGCCATCCTGGATGAACGAGGGGTGTTGTATCGAGGGGCGCTGGTGTTCGACTCGCGGGTGGACCTCGTGTCCTCTGACCGTGATTCGCCAGGCCGACCGGGCGCGATGAGCGAGAACACCGGCAGTATGTGACCGAAATCGAAACGTCGTCTGCCGGGATGAAGCGCGGTCGAATGCAGCGGGGTTTTCACCGGCTCCTCGCCGTGTGGTGCGGCCACAACCAGTGCCGCGCAGTGGTTACAAACTGTGGGCAGTAACTACCCACGACGTTGCCGGTACCCCACATTGGCAGCCGTCTGGTCGCACGAACGCGCGTATTCATTGGGGTGAACCGCGATGGCATTCCGTTTGATACGGAAGACCGCACACGCTGGTCCTCTGTCTCGTTACTCGGAGTCTACTATGGTCACCCATTCGTCATCGTCCGCTTCGCTCGGGGCTTCTGCCGCATCCGTGTCAACTGTTCCGACGCTCTCAGCCCGCGTAGCCCATGGGCGCCGACGCGGAGAGCGTCGGCGCGGGTTCTCCGACTTTCTGGCCGCGCTCCTATCTCGATCCGCGATGTCTGCCCGGCCGGGCGCTATCGAAGAAGCGTTTCTCATCGCTGTCCGCAGGCTCGTACCAGTGCGGGGCGCCCGGATGACCGCGGGTGCGTCCGACAGCGCGTCCCCGCGCAAGCATGCGCTGCGTTTTCCGGTGCCTATGCCGTCCCGCCCAGAGGTATGCCTGGAGGTCGACTTCGATCCGGACCGCGGGATCGACGACTGGGACCGGCAGCTACTCCGGGACGCGGCACGGGTGTTTGGGTTGGTGCTGCGGCCACGTCGCCCGCCGGCCCCAACTGCTGGCGGGCACGTCGATCCGGCGGCGCCGGTGATCGGCTCCAGTAGCTGCATGCGGGCGCTACGGCAATTGGTCGAACGCGTGGCCGCCACGGACTTCACCGTGCTCGTGGAAGGCGAGAGCGGGTCCGGCAAGGAGCTCGTCGCGCGGCAAATCCACGACCTGAGCGCCCGCAGCCGAGGACCGTTCGTCGCCGTGAACTGCGCCGCGTTGGTCGAGACCCTGCTCGAAGCGGAGCTGTTCGGGATTGAGGACCGCATCGCGACCGGCGTCCGTGCCCGACGCGGAAAGTTCGAAGCGGCTGACCAGGGCACACTCTTTCTCGACGAAGTGGCCGACCTGTCGCCGTCGGCGCAGGCAAAACTGCTCCGCGCCGTGCAGGAGCTAGCCGTCGAGCGGGTCGGGGGACATGATCTGCGGCCGGTCAATATCCGGTTGGTGGTCGCGACGAATCAGAGCCTGCGCGGCTTGGTCGATGCCGGCCGGTTTCGGGAAGATCTGTACTACCGTCTGGCCGGGGTTGAACTGCGGGTTCCGTCGCTCCGGCGGCGTCGCGACGACGTGCTCGAGCTGGCGGAGTATTTCCTTGCGCGCCACCATCGGTTCCGCCGGCTCTCTCTGTCCGATGGGGCCGCGGACGCGCTCGTCAGTTACGACTGGCCCGGCAACGTGCGGGAACTCCAGCGCGTCATCGAACGGGCAGTCGCGCTCGCGCCCGGGCATGTCGTGAGTTTGGCGGACCTCCCGCCGGCGTTGACGCGTGAGTATGCCGAAGTACTCCACCCGTCAGTCGCGCGCGCCGACTCGATGCGGGCGTGGGGTAGTCGCTACGCACGGCTGGTCTTCGAGCGCTGCGACCAGAACAAGCGCCGAACCTGTGAAGTACTGGGCATCAGTTACCACACGCTCCAGTCCTATCTCCGGTATCGGGATTCCTCTTCACCGGGAGCTCGCGCCGATAGCTGAGACGAGTCGCGCGAGTCGTTCCACGCGAAGACTCAAGCGTGACTTAGTCCACCGTCCATCGTTGGAGAATATCCAGCATCACCACGACGCCGAGTCGCACGTTCTCCACCGAGATGCGTTCGTTGTTGCCGTGGACGCCGCCCCGGTCGGCGGCCGGGACGACAAACGGTGTGTAGCCATATGCCGTAATACCCAGATCGCGGAAGAAGTGACTGTCGGTGAAGCCGGTCGTCACCGAGGGCACCACCGCGGGCGCGGCCGGATGGTGCGCGCGGGTGACCTCCTCGATGACGTGGAACAAGCCGGTCTCCGCCGACGACTGCGCGGGTGTGAAGCCCATGAGGGTGTCGACCCCGACCGCAGTGCCGAGCACCTCACCGAGTTCGGCGAGAAATGCTTCGGGGTCCTGATCGGGCAGCAGACGACAATCCAGCTCGGCCCAGGCCTCGGTGGGAACGACGTTGATCTTGTCACTGCCGCCGAGCCGAGTCATGGAACAGGTATTGCGTGTGAGCCCGTAGTGACTTGGATTGTCGCGGAGCAACTCGTCGGCGACACCCGGCTCCGCGAGGGCGGTGCCCATGTCGGCGTAACGTTCCCGCCACCGAGGCGCCACCGACGCGGCCAGGCCCCTGAAGTATCTGTCCACCGCGGGAATGACCCGGAACCCGAAGTCGTGCTCGTCCAGCCGGCCGAGTGCCGCTACCAGGCGTGTGACCGAGGTCGCGGTTTGGGGTCGCGAGCCGTGTCCTGGCTCGCCCCGGGCCGTCACCCGGAGCCAGTAGGGCAGCTTCTGTGTGACCTCGACCGCAACCTGAATCTGTCCACTGAGGTCCGCGCCACCGCCGCCCTCGTTGATCACATAGCCCACACCCTCAAACAACTCCGGCCGATGCTCTACCAACCATCCGGCCCCAAAGAAGCCGCCGGCTTCTTCATCCGCGGTCGCCATGAAGATCACGTCGCGGTTCAGCCGTGCCCCGGACCGGTGGAGGCCGAGAAAGGCAGCCAGGTGCGCAATGCCGGACGACTTGGTATCGAGTGCGCCCCTGCCGTAGATGAAGCCGTCTCGTATCTCCCCTGAGAGGGGATCGGTGACCCAGTAATTGGGGTCGGCCGGCACCACATCGATGTGGTGCAGCAGGACCAGACCGGGTTCATCGCCGCCGTCCAGCCGAGCCCAGATATTGCCCCGACCCGGCGCCGACTCCGCCATCTCGTAGGGAATACCCTCCGCGTCGAAGATCGCGGCCAGGAACCGGGCGCCGGCGATTTCGTTGCCCGGCGGGTTGATCGTGTCCACACGGAGGTACTCCTGCACCCACTCGACGGCTCGATCCTGCAGGTCCTCCGTCCCCACCTGGGCGGCGGCAGAGGGGGCGATCAGTACGCCCGCGATGAGAATGCCAATTGCTCGCATGCTGACTCCTCAGTCTTCGCCCATCCCGCGTAGCGGACCCGTCGGGCGCTCCGGGGGGCGATGCTACCGCGTGGCGCGCCTCCGACTCGCCCAATACTTCTCTGTGATGATGCTCTCTTGGTATGCGGGTGAGAGGGGCGATGCAGCGTCGGACTCATGTGGTCCCGATGCGCGTGGCTACCCAGAACGATCGTGATGGCGCTGAAATTCGAAGCCGAGCGTTGTGGCTCGTGCTTGCGACGTGACCAATGGCCACAGAACCGACGAGAGCGTTCTACGACCACGGTCGGACCCCAGTCGTCGGCCCAGGGACGAGACACACTACATCACATTCATAACGGGTGGACATGGGCTGGTCTCCATGACTCAAGCAGCGAGGGGCGACACCGCTGAGCGCCGGTGGCGTCGGCTGGGCCCGGCGCCCGTGGGCTGCGTGTCCCGAAGTTTGGCTCATTCTACGTCGACACGGTCGTCGGCCAGTCTCATGCGCGAACGAGACGTGCGGGATCGGCGAGCGCAGAAGCCACCCGATGCGCCGCGAACATGAGCGGGATTCCAGACGGCTCGACCTGGTTTCCAAGGTCTCCGCCGCTCGTGCCGATTACCCACAGTAGACGTCCAACCACGAAGCGGCGATCGCGCAGGACCGTGACACGGGACCTTCGCGACAGATACGGTAAAAAGCGGTTTCGGGGTGCCTCGACTGAGGTGCCGTAGCCGCCTCAGCGGGCGTTCCACGCCGGTGCCTTGACCGCCCGCGAGACCCATAGTACGTTTACGCGGGCGGTCGCTCGTCGGTCGGTTTTCCGGCCACGGCTACGCCCGGGACATCTCACCACGAGCCGACGAACACCTGTTGCCGGCCGTTCGGAGGCGACAGGAATCACTGTTCATGACCCACGCGTCTGACCAACTCCTCAAGACCCCGTTGCACGGTCGACATGTCGCGATGGGCGCCAAGATGGTGCCGTTCGGCGGCTGGGACATGCCGGTGCAATATTCCGGAATCACCGAGGAGCATCTGGCGGTGCGTACCGCGGCCGGACTGTTCGACGTGAGTCACATGGGCGAGATCGAGGTGGCCGGGCGGGACGCCTTGGCTGCCGTGCAGCGTATCTCGTCGAACGACGCGTCGCGTCTCGAGATTGGCCAGGCGCAGTACTCGGCCCTGACGACCGAACAGGGTACGTTCGTGGACGACCTGCTGGTCTACCGATTGACCAACGAGCACTTCATGCTCGTGGTCAACGCGTCCTCCATCGCCAAAGACTTTGCGCACATCAGTGCCGGCATCCAGGGGGTGGGGGACGCGTTTGCCGTCAACACCTCGTCGCGGTACGCGCTGATTGCGGTGCAGGGCCCCCGCGCGCTGGAGATTCTGCAACCGCTGACGGAGGTGGATCTCGGCTCGATCGGGTATTACCGGTTCGAGACGGGGGAGGTGGCCAGCCAGCGGTCGACGATCTCTCGGACGGGGTACACCGGCGAGGACGGGTTCGAGATTTTTCTGCCGCCCAGTGGGGCCGATCGGCTGTGGCAGACACTGCTGGCGGCCGGCGCGGATGCCGGGCTCACGCCGGCCGGACTCGGGGCCCGTGACACGCTCCGGCTTGAGTCGGCCATGCGCCTCAGTGGCCAGGACATCGACGAGACGACGACCGTGCTCGAGGCGGGACTCGGCTGGATCGTCGGCTGGGACAAGCCGGCGTTCATCGGTCGCGACGCCTTGGTCGCGCAAAAAGCCAGCGGCGTGACCCGTCAACTGGTCGGTTTCGAGATGGTCGAACGCGGCATCGCCAGGCACGGCTATCCCGTATTCGTCGGCGCCGAGCCGGTGGGGGTCGTCAGCAGCGGGACGCGCACACCGTTTCTCGGGAAAGCGATTGGTCTCGCATACCTGCCCGTGGCGGCGTCCGCGCCGGGCACGGAATGCGCCATCGAGATTCGCGGGCGCCGGGTCACCGCCCGCGTCGTACCGCTGCCGTTCTACAAGCGAGGGTGAGAGGCATGTATCCGACCGACAGGCAATACACCACGGATCACGAGTGGATCTCCATGTCAGGGACAACGGCGCGTATCGGGATTACGGACTACGCGCAGAACCAGCTGGGCGACGTCGTGTTCGTCGAACTACCTGAGGTAGGGCAGGTGTTTGAATCGGGCGCGCAGTTCGGGTCGATCGAATCAGTGAAGGCGGTTTCGGATCTCTTCTGTCCAATGGCCGGTCGCGTCGTCGAAGTCAACGCGGAACTGACGGACCGGCCCGAGACGGTGAATGCGGGTCCGCACGAGGCGTGGATGATCGTGATCGAACTCCTGGATCCGTCCCAGACCGACGACCTGCTGGACGCGGCGGCGTATACCGAGCTGGTGTCGTAGTGCGCGCCCCGGCTGGACCCTTCAGCGACCGACATATCGGACCTGGACCTGACGAAATCGACGCCATGGTGGCGGCGGTCGGGGCGACGTCGCTTGACGCGCTGATCGACCAGGCGGTCCCGAAGCAGATCCGTCTCGCCGCGCCGCTCGACGTGCCGGGTCCCGAGACGGAGGCCGAGTTCCTGGCTCGGATCCGGACGGTCGGTCAACGCAACCGGCCGGGCCGACCGTTCATCGGTCTCGGCTACTACGGCTGTTTCACCCCAAGCGTCATCCTCCGGAACGTGTTCGAAAATCCCGGATGGTATACCCCCTACACGCCCTACCAGGCGGAAGTGGCCCAGGGGCGCCTGGAAGCCTTGCTCAACTTCCAGACGATGGTCAGCGACCTCACCGGGATGCCAGTCGCGAATGCGTCGCTGCTGGACGAGGCGACCGCCGCGGCTGAGGCGATGGCACTGTTGCACCGCGTGCAGGCGCGGACACGGCCCGACGCGAACCGGTTCCTGGTTTCATCCGGCTGTTTTCCGCAAACGATTGATGTCGTGCGGGGGCGCGCCGAGCCGCTCGGTCTCACGGTCGAGGTGGGGGACCCGTCGTCGTGGTCATGGGACGACGACGACACCGGGAGCGCGGGGGATGCAGGCCGTGACAGGGTGTTCGGGCTGCTTCTCCAGTATCCGGCGCAGGATGGGCAGGTCGCGGCTATCGACGGCGTCATCGAGCAGGCCCACGCGGCTGGCGTGCTGGTGGCCGTGTGCAGCGATCTGCTCGCGCTGACCCTGCTGACCCCGCCGGGCGAGTTGGGCGCTGATGTCGTCGTGGGCAACTCGCAGCGTTTCGGCGTACCCCTGGGCTACGGGGGACCCCACGCGGCGTTCTTCGCGACGCGGACGGAGTATGCCCGCCAGACGCCGGGGCGCATTATCGGGGTGTCTGTCGATCGACACGGCAGCCCGGCCCACCGGATGTCGCTGCAGACGCGCGAGCAGCACATCCGGCGTGAGCGGGCCACGTCGAACATCTGTACCGCACAAGCGCTGCTGGCCAACATGGCGGGGTTCTTCGCGGTGTATCACGGCCCCGACGGGCTCCGGGCGATTGCCGAACGGGTACACGGTCTGACCCGACAGCTGGCCGACGGTCTGGGCGCCCTGGGCCTCGACCCGACGCACGCCTGCTTCTTCGATACCCTCTCGGTATGCCTGCCGGATCAGGCGTTCTCGTCATTCCGGTCGGCGGCGACCGTGGCTGGGCTCTACTTCCGCTATGACGCCACCACGGTCGGGATCTCGCTCGACGAGACGACGACCGAGGCGGAGCTACAGGAGATCCTGGCGATTGCCGCCGTCGCCGTCGGTCGACCGGTGCCGAATGCAGATATCGGCGCCACGGTGGTGACCCCGAACTGGCCGGAGACGCTCATCCGACGCTCGCCCTTTCTGACGCATCCCGTCTTCCACCGCCACCGGTCGGAGACCCAGATGATGCGGTATCTGAAACGGCTGGAACGGAAGGACATCGGACTCGACACGTCGATGATTCCGCTCGGGTCCTGCACGATGAAACTGACGGCAGCGACCGAGATGCGTCCGGTGAGCTGGCCCGAGTTCTCTGGGGTGCATCCTTTCACGCCGGCGGAAGACGCCGCCGGCTATCAGGAGATGTTCCGCGAGCTGGAAGCCTCGTTGTGCGCGATCACCGGGTTGTCCGCGGTGTCGTTGCAGCCGAATTCAGGCGCGCAAGGAGAATTCGCGGGATTGATGGTCATCCGTGCGTATCAGCGGAGTCGGGGGGAGACCCAACGCGACGTGGTGCTGATTCCGGCG
>CALBET010001026.1 GCA_937888665.1 uncultured Acidobacteriota bacterium | reverse complement strand
GAGGCGTCCTGCTCCAGCTCCTGCTGCTCTGACGTTCTCGTTCGGACCCGCGGAAAGGATCGGCGCGTTTCGGCGCACGGCGAGCATCCAGCCGACAACAAGAAGCACGGCGATGTCTTCCTCGGCGGCAGCGGCGGCAGCGATGACGGCCTGCTCAGTCAACGCGCCACTCCAAGCGTGTCGGGCGGTCGATGTGCCTTCGGTCGTGGTCGACTCTTCAATGAGTGCCCATAGTTGACGGCATGTGACGCGGGAAATGTTGGGTTCGCCAGGAGGGGCTAGGCCGAGCGCCGCGAGGGCGTCGACCTGCGCGCTGCTCCCGACGATTGCGTCGATGATTTGGGCACGAGGTACGAAGTGCCCCCGACCTGTGCCTTCGAGGTGAGCTACCACCTGCGCAAGGGCCTTCTCGTGCAGTACCGCGATGCTGTCGCGCGAGAGGAAGAAATTCCAGGCCACTCGTGTCGGCTCCAGCGCGTCTGGTACCGCGTCGGCTGAGGCAACGAGGTCCAAGAACTCGGTGACGGTTGGTTCGCGCCCTAGCTCCCGACTGGCGTGCAGCAGCAAAGTATAGCTTGCCAATCGCCGGGCTTCGTTGGGGTCGAGGGGCTTCTGAGGCAAGACCACGCCTCGAAGTATCTGTCTCTCGTCATCCGGCAGCTGGTCGATCCGAGCTGCCTGGCCGAATTCCAGCAGGTCGTCGCGCGACATGCTGTCCGGAACGCCGCTCTTGGCGATGCGCTTACCCAAGCGCGTACGCTCCAGGTTTGCGGCAACGGCAGCGGCTAGCGGCTCGCCACGTTCTGCGCGCAGGGGTGGTACACCGGCTCCGGCGCTACCTGTAAGACGCAGTTGGTTCGCGATGGCGCCATACACACCGGGCATACCGTTCTTTGCCAGGGGCACGGCCGAGAACGTTTGAGCATCAGAGCTCACCAACTCCCGGGCCTTGTCGCCGCCGATGAGATGGTTGGTGTTGGGACTGACGAGGCGGTTGCCGACGACTAGGGCGAACTCGCAGTCGGTCGAAAACTCTCGGAAACCTCGACGGCTTTCGCTGCGCGCCTGCTGCCAATAGCTGCGGACCACCCAGGAATAGATGCCCAAGTAACGGATGGCGGGGGTGACCGTAACGATACCGTTGAGGCAATGGTCGGCAACGCGCTGAACGGGGTTGCGGAGCCCCAGAACATCGAGACCTTCGTAGTAGTCCGGGCGGATAACCCAGCCGGGGGCAGGTGGTTGAAACATGAGTATCCTTATTTTGGCGTGCTGCAGGTCATTCGGTGTTCTGGTCTCATCAACATCAAGACGCGGAGGGAAAAGCCTCCCTAGCGAATCTGCCAAACGATCAGGTCGAGCTTCTTTAGATCTCCAATGCGGTTCTCCGGGTACGCCGCATCGAAGAGCGCGACGGCGCACTTTCCAGCGTGGCTGCCCAACGCCTTCTGGTACCAAGCGACGATGCTGCGGTAGACCGCAAAGATGCGTTCTTTGCGCCGACGGGCACCACCATAAGGCAGTCGCAGTCCCAGGTTGCTGAGGACAATCGCGTCGACCACTGGCAAATCCGTGTCCACTGTGGCGGCTAACTTTGAGGCAAACGAGGCTTCGTAGCGCCCAAGCCGAGTCAGCAGCTCGTCGAACACCCACTCGAACCCTCGTGGCGCCGCCTTCTCAAGCTCAAGAACGGCGTAGAACTCGCCCCGCCACCCGGCGTTGCGGCGCACGCGGTAGAACCCGTTGAAGGCGCGTTGAAAGTCGAGGTCCGTCGATGTGTCGGTCGTGGCAACCTGCTGTTGCAGCCACTCGTAGCGAGCGAGTCCCGGCGCGACTCGCGGCAGAGCGAGGGCGACCGCTTCGGCTGTGAGTACCTGGTTGGCCGACTGTGGCTCGATACGTTCGTCAGGCCGTGGTAACGGTGCAGCCGCAACGCCAAGCTCAGGGCTTTTCCGTTCGTCAGTGTTGGCCATCGAAGGGTCATCGATCAGCGAATACACGCCGCCCCCGTGGCGGAAGAACCACGCGGCCCGCCCGCGGCGAACGTAGTCGCCTTGCTCGACACCATCGGGTGACACGCTGGCGTTGGACGGGACCGAGTTGATGGTGTTGTCGGAGTACCCAGCAGCGAGGAGGGCCGGGCGAATGTCGGAGCGTGTCCAACGGTACGGGATCTTGTCGGATACCCTGAGTCTGATGATGTGATCTTTCATATTCATGGGAGCTTCTCCGGTTGTGCCCTTGCAGAGACGGCTTCGCTAACGGCCGGTGTTGATTCAGGTCGAAGGAGTGCCGTCTACACCGGCGAGGTTCGGCCGGTAGACGATCTGGAACAGGCCATGACTTCCGCTGGTCACCACGGTTGAACGACGCTGCGCGGGCTAACGCCTGCTCGACGAGCGGGACCCACGCGATGAGGCCGCGCTCGCTTGCCTTTGGGTGGCTGCGTTCGAGCTGGTCGTAGGTCCAGATGATCGTGAGGACGAGTTGGAAGCCACGCGCAGAGGTGGTCAGGGAGGTGAGCGACGGGATCAGGTCGCGGGCTTGTTCGGCCCAGATGGGGAGCAGGCCCAGCGGATCACGCGCGGCGGCGGCGCGATGGAGGTGGGGGTCTTTGGTGGTTAGGAGCATGTTGGTGGCCACTACAAACTACAAGGGCAAAGCATGGCCCAGCCCTGCTGGCCCCGAAGTAGGTACTAGTACCGTCGATCCAAAGTCCCTTCCGGGTTCTTTCCCGCTTTATGATTA
>CALBET010001025.1 GCA_937888665.1 uncultured Acidobacteriota bacterium | reverse complement strand
GGCCTACGTGTCTCGGTGGTGACTGTCCACTCCGCTCTGGCGTTCCGGTGTCAGGGCGCCGTGGCGTTTGACCCTGGCCGTCTGGCGAATGTATCCGACGGCGGCGCGCAGTCTATAACGCCACAAGAGCCTAGTCGTGCGGTTGCGCGTAAGGTTGCCGGCCGCGAGGCCGGCCAGTGAACAGAGAACGATGGCTCCCCTCCGAATCAACGCCAGCCCACGCCCCCCCGTCGACACATGTCGCGCGTCGATCATGGCCTCGGATACGCCCTGTCCGGTGGCGCGTCTCATAAACCACTGATCGGTCAGCTTGTGCGGTGTGATGACATGATTGACGGCGGCTTCGGGAACGTAGACGACTTTGTGTCCGGCCCGCTGGAGCCTGAGGCACAGTTCCGATTCTTCTCCAGGCACCGTGGAGTTCTCGGACGACCAGCCCAGGGCAGGCAGGAAGCCACCCGCGGCCCGCACCGCGTCACGACGATAGGAGATGTTGCATCCCCACGGATAGTGTGGGTACCGTAGCGGAGTCGTGGCAGTGAGCGCGAATCGAGTCACCCCAAGCAGAGGGAGCAGGACATCGGGGATCCAGTCCGGCCGCCTCTGGTCAGGCCAGATCGGATGCAGATCGCCACCGGCGGAGCAGACCTCCGGATCACCGTACGCCGCCGTGAGGTTGGCGGCCCAGTGTCGATCCGCGGGGAACGCATCGTCGTCGAGAAACAAGACCACCTCACCCCTCGCGTGGGCGACGCCACAGTTCCTCGCGTGGGACAGCCCGTCACGTGACTCGAAGACATAGCGCACTGGAAAGGCGGGGGAATGGCGGAAGGCTCGGACCGTCTCCGGCGTTGCGTCCGTCGAATTGTTGTCGACGATCAGCACTTCTAGTGCGTCGGGTGGGAAGTCCTGTCGCAGTACTGCGCGCAGTGCACGACCGAGGTCGGCTGCGCGGTTCTGGGTGCAGATGACGATGGATGATCGCAACAGCCACCTCCCGCTAGGCGGGCCGAGGAATCCGCACGCAGGCCGTGACGATCCCTCGCACCGTTTCCCTGGTGCGTGGATCTGCCAAGGTGGACCTGGGGGCCTGTCTGACCGCTCGCCACAGGGACCGGACCGACCAGGCCAGCGTCCCGTATGAGGCTCGCCCCCCTTCGGGGCCGCGTCCCACTTCCAGGGCCCGAGCGGCGAGTTCACGATAGAAAAGCGAGTACGTCATGGCGCTGTCCCTCTGGAGGAGGGGGGCGGCGCGACGACAGGCGCGCTCGATGACCACCGAGGCGGTTTCTGCCATCAGAGCGAAATCACAAGACTGAGAAGACGAGGTCCGCCGGTACAGCACGTGGGGCGTGGCGACGCACACGAAGCGATGGTGAGCGGCCAGCCGCAACCAAAGGTCCCAGTCTTCACACGCATGCAGGCTCTCGTCGAAGGCTCCCGCATCCCGCACCGCCTGGGTGTATATCAGCGGACTGGACCCGTTTGACAGAAAGTTGCCGTGAAGCAGCGGCGCCAGGACGTCACCGTTGCAGGTCACGTGACAGCGTCCGTCGGTCCGCTGGCCGCGTTCGTCAATGTAGTCCGTCCAGCTGTAGGCGACCGACGCGTCACGGTGTGACTCGAGAGCCTCTACCTGGGCGGTCAGCTTGTTCGGAAGCCAGACGTCGTCGGCATCCAGGAACGCCACCAACTCACCACGGGCAGCTTCCAGGCCCACATTCCTGGCCCGGGATGGACCCGCCTGGGCGACCGACAGCACGCGGAGACGGGGGTCGCTGATGCGACCAAGCACGGCCAGCGTGCCATCCCGTGAGCCGTCGTCGACCGCGATCAGTTCGAGGTCTTGAAACGTCTGCGACAGGCCTGAGCGGACCGACTGTTCGATGGTGTGCTCGGCGTTGCACGCGGGCATGACGACAGATATTTTGGGCACTCGGCTGCGGTCTCTCGCGTCGGCGACGCTGTCATGAATCGGGAACAATTCTATCCGTTCGTATCCCCGTCACGGATCGGACCACCTAGGATACCCGGAGCCTGAATGGACGTCGCCCTGGCGGCAGTCGGCGAATCTCCCTGGAGATCTGGGTAATAGGGCAGGTCGAATGGCGCGGCCGCGAGACGACACTCGCGCACCTCCGCTTCGGTGAGTTCCTGCTTCCACCTTCCGGGTCGCTGGGCCGCGTCTCGGAGCAGGGAATACGGATGCTCGTCTCCTCCCTGGTTCGCGTGGGTCAGGAAGGCATCGGCTCCTGCCGTCCACTCGAGTCCCAGGAGCCGATACAGCTCCCGGAAGCGAGCGTTCGGATCCTGACAGAGCCACTCGTACTGGACGATGAATCGCTGGGGACAGCGATGCAACTGGCGATACACGACGGAGTTGATCGCGCCCCACCAGGCACCGGCTCGCTCCCAGAACGAGCTCGCCGTCCGAAGTCGCTCGACATGGGGAGCCAGGTGGTGGCGTATCAGTTCCGGGCTCGCCAGCAGCCGTTCCGGATGGGGAGTCCACCCGAGTCGTCGCCAGCTCGCATACTGACCGCACGGGTGCCGAATGACGTAGACCTGTCGCATCTCGGGGAACCTGGCCGCGAGCCAATCGAGGGCCAGGTTGGAGCGGACGAGCTTCACCAGGCGACCGGGTCGCCTGAACCACAGGAGTGGAATCTTCTCGCCGAGGATCCGCCAGCGGGGATCCAGCCGAGCGAAGAGTGGGCCCGGATCTTCCCTCATCACGAAGGCAGTGGCTAGGCGACCGGTCAGGGCGCGCTCCATGTGGGCCCGATACCCCAAATCGTTGGTGGCGGGACCCGGAGCGGCCGGCAGATACAGCCAGTCGAAGCCCTCGCGAGCACCGGGCACGTAGTCGAAGTTGTCCGGTTCCCGGTAGTAGGTGTACCCCTTTGCGAACGAGAGGCCCTTGGCCACCCAGCTCGTTCCGCTGCGGGCAACGCCCGCCACGATCACGCCTGGGCCACGCGACTTGGGTAACAGGTCAACCATTGACTCTCCGTCCATCCCCACCTCTGCCCAGGTCCTCGTTCCCCAACCTGCCGAACGCCTCCTGCATCCGAACCAAGAGTGCGTCGTGGGCATGCTACACCGCACCGTCAGGCCGTCCCTGTGGACAGGTGGCCAGAGCGAGACACGCGTCCCGGCGTCGGTGCTGGGGTAGACTCGCTCATTCCCGGACGGTTGCTCTGAACCGTTGCCTCCACTGGAACGTGGGGGACCTCCGCGCCAGGAGTCTGGTCATGCTCACGGTCATGTTCGCCACGTACAACGGTGCTCGAACGCTACCGGTCATGCTGGAGGCCCTGACGGGCCTCGAGGTCCCCAGCGGAGGCTGGCGTCTCGTGGCCATCGACAACGGTAGCACCGACGATTCTCGGGCCATCATCGAGTCCTATGCGTCGAG
>CALBET010001024.1 GCA_937888665.1 uncultured Acidobacteriota bacterium | reverse complement strand
GGGGACGCAATGCGGTCAGAACACTGGAGTATAGTGACCGTCAGGGAAGATTATGAGTGACGAATTGGTGCTCACGGCGCGCGACGGCGCGGTCGCGACGGTGACGGTGAATCGCCCGACGGTGCTGAACGCGCTCAATGCGGAGACCGTCGCGGACCTGACCGCGGTGCTGGGTGGACTGGCTGACGAGGCCGACGTCCGCTGCGTCATCCTGACGGGGGCGGGTGACCGCGCGTTCATTGCCGGGGCGGACATCAATGAGATCGCGCGGCTGACCCCGGTCGGGGCCAGAGCGATGGCCGACGCGGGACACCGGTTGTGCGCGCTGATAGAAGGCTTGGGAAAGCCGGTCATTGCCGCGGTGAACGGCTTCGCACTCGGCGGCGGTTGCGAGGTGGCCATGGCCTGCACGCTCCGGATTGCGGCGGCGACCGCCAAGTTTGGGCAACCCGAAATCGGGCTCGGGATCATTCCCGGTTTTGGCGGTACCCAGCGGTTGCCTCGGCTCGTCGGCCACGGGCGCGGGCTGGAGTTGCTGCTGACCGGTGCGCCGATCACCGCCGACGAAGCGTGGCGCATCGGGTTGGTGAATCGCGTGGTGCCACCGGAGGCACTGGCTGAAGAGGTCAGTCAGCTGGCCACGACCCTGGCTCGGCAGGCACCGGCGGCCGTGCGTCTGATTCTGGAGACCGTGCATCGCGGTCTGGATATGTCCCTTGGCGAGGCGTCGGTGTTCGAGGCGACGGCGTTTGGTCTCGTGAACAGCACGGAGGACGCGCGTGAGGGGACCCAGGCCTTTTTGGAGAAGCGGAAGCCGCGGTTCGTCGGGCGATAGACCCCAGGACATGGACACTGTGACCGGGACCGGCGCCGTCGACGACATGCGGGTGGGCATTGTTGTCTCCACCTACAACGATTTCGTGACCAACAAGCTGCTGGACGGCGCCGTCGGCGCACTCCGCGCGGCCGGCCTTGGCGAGGACCAGATTCTGGTGACCACCGTGCCGGGGGCGTTCGAGGTGCCCCAGGCGGCTCGTCGCGTGGCGGCGTTCGGCCGGGTGGATGCTGTCGTCGGACTCGGATGCTTGATTCGGGGCGAGACACCGCACTTTGAAGTGATTGCCGCGGCCGTCGCTCAGGGCCTCACCAATGCCGCGATGGACAGCGGGCTCCCGATGACCTTCGGGGTGCTGACGACGAATTCGGCCGAGGAGGCGCTGGCGCGCGCCGGGGCCGGGCCCACCAACAAGGGATGGGAGGCGGCCGACGCGGCGCTGGCCATGGGCCGGCTGTTTCGACAATTGTCGCCGCCCTCGGAGCCCGGCGGTTGAGCGCGGCCCGCTCCGCCCGCGACGGTCGACATCGGGCACGCGAGGCGGCGTTGCAGTTGCTGTATCAACGCGAGGTCGGCAGCATTGAGGGCGCTGACCTCGATGCCGCGATCGCGTGCTATTGGACGGAACATCCCGCACCCGAGTCACGGCAGGCGTTCACGGCCAGTCTGCTCCACGGCACGGTCGCGGCCCTCGAGGAGATCGACCCGCTGCTCGAAACCGCAGCGGACAACTGGCGGCTGTCGCGCATGGCGGTCGTCGATCGGACGGTGCTCCGTCTCGGCGTCTACGAGTTACTGGCCGGCGCGGCTCCTCCGGCGGTGGTGATCGACGAGGCCATCGAGCTCGCCCGGACCTTCAGCGGCGAGGAGGCGGCTCGGTTTGTCAACGGTGTGCTCGATGGTGTGAGACGCACCCTTGAACGTCGCGCGGCATCCGCGGGCCAGCCTGATGACGCGGACCCCGCGCAGTGAATCATGTCCGAATCCGAAGAACCCCAAGAGCCCAAAGACAATGACCAGCTCGTCCAGCGGCGCGCCAACCTGGCGGCCCTGGTGGAGCGTGGCGTGCCGCCGTACCCGCAGTCGTTCCGCTGCACCGACACCGTGTCCGCCATCGTGACGGCCCACGGTGAGACCGGCGGCGACGACCTGGACACGGCGCAGATTCACGCCACGATCGCCGGCCGGATACTGATCATCAGGAGTTTCGGCAAGGCGCGGTTTCTGGTGATCTCCGATGGCGTGTCCCGCTTGCAGGTGTACGTCCGAAAGGACGCCCTGTCCGAGCGTGACTTCGAGATCGCCGCGCGGCTCGACATCGGCGATCACATCGGGGTGGAGGGGCGGCTCTTTCGCACCCGGACCAACGAGCTGTCCGTCTGGGCCGGGAGTCTCGAATTTCTCGCCAAGTGCCTCGTGCCGCTGCCTGAGAAGTGGCATGGCTTGACGGACATCGAGACGCGCTACCGCCAGCGGTACGTGGACTTGATCGTCAACCCGGCCTCGCGGCGGGTATTCGAGACCCGTGCGCGGGTGCTGGCGGCCATTCGCAATTTTCTGGTCGACCGGGGGTTTCTCGAAGTCGAGACACCGATGATGCACGCCGTGGCCGGCGGCGCCCTGGCTCGTCCGTTCACCACCCACCACAATGCGCTGGATATGCCGCTCTTTCTGCGAATCGCCCCGGAGCTGTATCTCAAGCGGCTGGTGGTCGGTGGGGTCGAGCGGGTCTTTGAAATCAACCGGAGTTTCCGCAACGAGGGGATCTCGACCCAGCACAATCCCGAGTTCACCATGCTGGAGTTCTATCAGGCGTACACCGGCTATCTGGACCTGATGACGATGACGGAGCAGATGCTGGCCACGGTGGCCCGCACGGCGACGGGGGGCGAAGAAATCACGGTGGGGGACAACACCGTATCGTTCACCGCGCCCTTCCGGCGGCTGCGTCTCCGGCAGGCTGTCAGCGAGGCGCTGACCGAGAGACTCGGCATACCGGTGTCGGAAGACGATCTCCGGCGGCGTGAGACCGTGGCGGCGCTCGCGACCCAGGTGGGGCTCGAACCGGGTGGGGACCAGGGCGCCGGCAAGATCACGGTCGACATCTTCGAAGCCCTGTGCGAACGCGCGCTGATCCAGCCAACGTTTATTCACGACTTTCCGACCGAGGTCTCGCCGCTGTCGAAACAGCGTGACGATGACCCCGATACCGTCGAGCGATTCGAACTGTTCGTGGTCGGGATGGAGCTGGCCAACGCGTTCAGCGAGCTCAACGATCCAGTCGAGCAGCGGCGGCGTTTTGACGCGCAGTTGCGCGACCGGGAGGCGGGCGATTTCGAGGCCCACGAGATGGACGAGGACTATATCCGTGCGCTCGAGTACGGCCTGCCGCCGACCGCCGGAGAGGGTGTCGGGATCGACCGCCTCGTGATGGTGCTGACCGACAGTCCGTCGATCCGCGACGTGATCCTGTTCCCGTTGATGCGCCCGAAGGACGTCGGTGGCCATGGTGACCATGGTGACCATGGTGAGCCGGCCGAGCCGGATCCCTCATGACCCTGCCCTTCGAGTTCTACATCGCGACGCGCTATCTGCTCGCGCGACGTCGCCAGGCGTTCATCTCGCTCATCTCCGTCGTGTCGATCGTCGGGGTCGGCGTGGGCGTCATGGCACTGGTCATTGCGCTCGCGTTGATGACCGGCATGCACGAGGACATACGCGACAAGCTGATCGGCGCCCAAGCCCACGTCTATGTGCACAAGATCATCGCCGGCGGGTTCGACGACTATCGGGAGGAGGCGGAGCGCCTGTTGACGGTGCCGGGGGTCGTGGGCGCCGCGCCCTCGATGACCGGTCCGGCGCTGGTGACGGCCGGTGGCAGCGAGGCATTCATCACGATCAAGGGGATTGATCCGGTGCTCGAGCGTGGTGTGACCGATCTCGCCGAGTCCGTGTTGCACGGGAGCCTGCAGGCGCTGGAGGAGACACACGACCGCGCGCTGGGGGGCGTGCTCATCGGTGAGACGCTCGCGCGCGACCTCGGGGTGTTCGTGGGCGATACCGTCTCGGTGCTGACCCAGCAGAGCGTCACGCTGGCACCGATGGGCGCGATGCCGCGCGCACGGCGGTTGCGCGTGGTCGGCATCTTCAGTCTCGGTTTGTACGAATATGACAAGGCCTTCGGGTTCGTCACGCTTGACGCCGCCGGTCGGCTGTTCAGGAAAGAGTCTGTCGACATCATGGAACTCCGGGTGGCAGACCTCGACGATGCTGCGGCGGTCGCGGCGGCGGTACCCGAGACGTTGGGTGCCAACTATTTCGCGCAGGACTGGAGCCAGTTGAACAAGGCGCTCTTCTCGGCCTTGTGGCTCGAGAAGATGGCGATTTCGATCAGCATCGGGTTGATCATCATGGTCGCGGCGCTCAATATCGTGGCGTCGTTGATCCTGCTGGTGATGGAAAAGAGCCGGGACATCGCCATCTTGAAGACGATGGGCGCCACCAGCCGGAGCATCCGGGGCATCTTCGTCCTCCAGGGCGGCATCATCGGCGTGGTGGGGACGCTCGTCGGCGCCGTGACCGGGCTCGTCGTCTCGTTCGTCGCGGATCGGTATCAGCTGATTCA
>CALBET010001023.1 GCA_937888665.1 uncultured Acidobacteriota bacterium | reverse complement strand
GCCACAAACGGCGAATTGAACTGTGCCTGAAATTCACCCTCCAACCGTGCGCGCTCTGCGTCGCGCGTCGCCGGCGCCGCTGCCGCGAGCTGCCTCGCGTAGAGAATGCTCACCGCCCCCTTGGGGCCCATGACCGCGATTTCGGCGGTCGGCCAGGCGAAACAGACGTCGGTGCGAATCATCTTGCTGCTCATCACGATGTAGGCGCCACCGTACGCCTTGCGCAGCACGACCGACACCTTGGGGACCGTCGCCTCCGAGTAGGCGTAGACGATCTTGGCGCCGTGGCGGATGATGCCCTGATGCTCCTGTCCGGCGCCGGGGAGGAAGCCGGGGCAGTCCACGAGCGTGACGATCGGGATGTTGAACGCGTCGGCAAATCGGATGAATCGCGCAATCTTGTCTGACGCGTCGATGTCGAGGACCCCGGCCAGGTACGCCGGCTGATTCGCGATCAGCGCGATGACCCGACCGTGCAGCCGGGCGAAGCCGACCACCGCGTTGGGTGCGAATGCCTCGTGGACCTCGAGGAACGACTCGCGATCCGCGATCAGCCGAATCGCATCTCGGACGTCATACGCCATCGCGGCCGACTCGGGAATCAGGCGGTCCAGGGCGGCATCGTTCGGGGACAGCCGGTCGTCCGGTTCGAGGTCTGGCGGGTCGTCCGCGTTGTTCGAGGGGAGATAACTCAACAGCCGTCGCGTGAGTTGGAACGCGCCGTTCTCGTCGTCAGCGACGAAGTGCGCCACACCCGAGATCGCCGCATGGGTATGGGCGCCGCCGAGGGTTTCCACGTCGACCTCTTCACCGGTCACCGTCTTGATGACATCCGGGCCGGTGATGAACATGTAGCTGCTGCCACGGGTCATCATCACGAAGTCCGTCAGCCCGGGCGAGTACACCGCCCCGCCGGCGCAGGGACCCAGCATGAGGCTGATCTGCGGCACCACCCCGCTGGCCTGGGTGTTGTGCCAGAACAGGTCGCCGAAGCCGGCCAGGCTCCAGACCCCCTCCTGGATGCGCGCGCCGACCGAATCGAGCATCGCGATGATCGGCAGGCCGGCCGTGGTGGCTGAGTCCAGCAGGCGTCCCACCTTTTGCGCCTGCACTTCGGAGAACGACCCGCCGCGCACGGTGAAGTCCTGCGCGAACACTGCCACCCGCCGTCCCTCGATCAGGCCGAATCCGGTGATGATGCCGTCGCCGGGATGACGTTCCTTTTCCAGCCCGAATCCGGCATGACGATGTTGGATATACGGCGCCATTTCCTCGAACGAGCCGGGGTCGAGCAGCCGATCGATGCGTTCGCGCGCGGTGAGCTTGCCCCGGGCGTGCTGGGCGTCGATCCGCTTCTGCCCGCCGCCCAGGCGAAGGGCGGATCGGTGTTCGGCGACCACGACGTCGGCCGCCCGCATCGGTACGAGCGGAGCCTCCGGTGCGCCGGTCGCCACGTCGCTCGTCTCCTCAGGCGTGTCTGGGGCGGGGACCTCGCTCTCGGGATGGCCAAGGCTCGGCGGTGTGTCCAGCGCCGTCGGGGCCACGCCGGTATCGGTTCGCTGCACCACCGGCGCGGCAAGCGAGATGTCCCCGTCGCCGGCCGAGGCCAACGCCCGGGTTTCAGAAGCAGTCAGGGCGGCTCGCACCTGGCGGGGCGGCGTCGGCGCCGCGTGTCGCGCGGCGCGCCTCTTGCGCCACGCCCGCAGCGTCGCCACCACCGCCGCTCCGGCGACGGTGGTGCCCACGGGCACGCCGAACAGCTTGAAGAGGCCCTCGGATCTGGGCACGCCGACGCTCGGCGCCGTGTCGACGCGACGATCCGGTAGGCCAGATGGGGGGATGACGGGACGGTCAGTCATGAGAT
>CALBET010001022.1 GCA_937888665.1 uncultured Acidobacteriota bacterium | reverse complement strand
ATGAGGAATGTGCTGATTGCGGTGTTCGCGGTATTGGTGTCCGGCCTCACGGCGATCGCGCAGGATTCTGGCGCCCCGCCGGCCATTTACAAACCGGGGGCCGACATCATGGCCGAACTGGACCAAGCAGCGGCATCGTCAGCGTCCGCTGGCGGATGGTCGGTGAGCGTGTCTCCAGGGGTCTCGGTGCGCCGTCGGAGCAGCGCTGTCGCGCAGTTCGCCATCGTGCATCCTTTCAGCGTCGAGATCTACCGCATCCTGGAGGGCAGCGGCACGTTCGTCACGGGTGGCTTCCTCGAACTCCCCCTGGCCGAATCGACCAATCCCAACATCATCAGGAGCGAACGGGGCATCCGGGATGGACTGGCTCGACAGGTCCGTGAGGGCGACATCCTGGTGCTGCAGCCGGGAACGCCGCATTGGTTCCGTTCCATCGACGGCGAGTCGCTGACCTATATGGAATCCCGTATCAGTATCACGACCCACCCCGTGCAGTTTCAGCCTTGATTACCACGCTTTGTCCTCGGACCCGAGCGTTGTCAGGACAGGCAGCGTAGTCCTGCCGTCGAGAAGCCGTCGAACGCCATCACCGTCTCCTCCATACAAAGAAAGGACGACGGGGTCATCGCTGTCCCTACCGAAAACCTCGTACGTGTTGTCACCATTGTAGTTACGGGACCAGGCTGATACCGTCCGTCCCAGCATGCCCCCACTGCTCGTTGCCCTGCTCGCCACCGTCCGGTCGTCGGTGCGGTCGCGTCTCGCGCTCGAAGCGGAGATTCTTGCGCTTCGGCATCAACTCGCCGTCCTCCGGCGCCAGGCGCCGAAGCGTCCGCGCCTCAGCCGCCTTGATCGCGGGCTGTGGGTGCTCCTCTCGCGGCTGTGGCCGCAGTGGCGCCAGGCCGTACAGATTGTCCAGCCCGCGACCGTCCTGGGCTGGCACCGGCAGGGCTGGCGGCTCTACTGGCGCTGGAAGAGTCGATCGCGTCAACCCGGGCGGCCCCGCATCCCGCGCGCGATCCAAACGCTGATCCACCAGATGTGCCGGGCGAATCCGACCTGGGGCGCGCCCCGCATCCACGGCGAGCTCCTCAAACTGGGGATTGAGATCGCCGAGACGACGGTCGGGCAGTATCTGGTGCGCCCGCGGCGCCCCCCGTCACAAACGTGGCGCACGTTCCTGGCGAATCACGTGGGGCAACTCGTCGCGGTCGACTTCTTTGTCGTTCCGACGCTCACCTGCCGGGTGCTGTTCGTGTTCGTCGTCCTGGCCCATGAGCGACGCCGCATCCTACACGTCAATGTGACTGAGCACCCCACCGCCGAGTGGACCGCCCAACAGCTCCGGAACGCGTTTCCGTGGGATACGGCACCGCGGTTCCTGCTGCGGGATCGAGACGGGATCTACGGGCCAGCTGTGCGGACCTGTCTCGACGCGATGGCGATCGACGACATCCTGACCGCCCCGCGAAGTCCGTGGCAGAACCCGTACGTCGAACGACTGATCGGATCGATCCGGCGAGAGTGTCTCGATCATGTGATCGTGTGGAACGAACACTCGTTGCGGCGCCACCTCACGCGGTACATCTCCTACTATCACGAATGGCGCACGCACCTGGCGCTGGACAAGGACGCGCCTGTGCCACGGGAGGCGCACCCGGTCACCGGCGGCGCGATCGTCCAAGTCCCACATGTCGGCGGGCTGCACCGTCACTACGAACGACGCGCCGCCTAGTCGCCGCGGTGTGTCTACTCGGGCTAACGGTCGCTCGCAACCGATAGCGCCCCGGACCGAGGATACTGGGACCCGCGGAATGGCGATGCTCCTCGCTCGCAATCGGAGGCCCTTTCCACGCCGATCGAGTTTCCGGTAGGGACACCACGCGGGGATCAGACCGCGCTGGACCTGTCAGCCTGAACGCCCGACCGTGCCAGCGCGGCGACCAGGGCGGCCGGCTCGTCGGTGCCGCTCCGGGTCCGCGTGCCGCTGGTCAGGATGATCTCCACGGCGTCGAGTCCGGCGACGTTGTACAGCCAGTCGGTCCCGATGTACCGGATGCGCCAGGCGTAGTACCAGCGGTTCCGCACGGCCGGCAGAATGTGATCCCCGACAGCGGTACGCGTTTGCGATACCAGCCTCGGAGGTCCCCGACGCCGAAGCGGACCGCCACCCGCCCCACGGCGACCGCGATCCAGCCGGCGCCCACCTGCGCGAGCACAACGCCCGGCACGACCGCCGAGGCGAGTAGTCCGAAGAGCATCACCGACCCGAGAGAGCGGCGCGCTCGACGAGCTGGTTGGTGCTTCGAAACTGGGGCAACGAACTGGCAGAGCTGGTGCCCGTTCGGTAGTGGCTGACCGGTGGCGGCAGACCAACAGCCGCTCGGCGGGCGAGACAGTGCCTCAGGGTTCGACCACCCGTAGGGGCTCGAAGTACCGGCGATGGAACCCTCGGTCGCGGGTCAACAGCGCGTCGGCACGAGTCGCCGCATGGGCGGCCACCAGGAAGTCGGCCACCATCCGCGTTCGCTTGCCGCCGCGGCGCCGGTAGAGCCGCCAGCGCGTCGCCGCCAGGCTGGCCGCCGACTCGTCGAACGGGTCGAAGGTGACGCCGGCGGCCCGCAGTCCCAGCCGCATCCGCTCGGGGTCGTCAAAGAACGCTCCCACCTCGGCCCACACGACCGGACAGACGACGAGGCGGCCGAGTCCCCTGGCCGTGTCGAGGGCCCGGAACGATGCCGGTCCGTGCTCGGGGTCGTCGGTCAATACGTCGAGCAGCACCGAGCTGTCGATGGCGGTGATCACGCAGGGTCCTCCGGGGCGTCCAGGTCGGCCTGCCACGCGGCGCCCCGGGTCTCGCTCAGGTAGGCGTCGACGTCGGTCCGTTCCTTCACCATGCCGACCAGCTCCCGAAGCGGGTCGCGGCGGACGCGGCGCCGCACCACGATCGCGCCTCCCTGCTCCTCGAACTCGACTTCTTGGCCCGGATCGAGTCCAAGACGGTCGCGCAGAATCTTGGGAATGGTCACCTGACCCTTGTCGGTCACTTTCGAAGTCATGTTTTATAGTACGAATTCTTACAGCGACATTCAACTTGCCATTCCATCAAGGCCGAGTTTTCCCAACCGCGGCTCCTGTCCGGTCTGCGGGCTCCCTGCCGATCGATAGCCGGGCAGACATCTGGGCATTCGGGGTGGTCCTGCTGGAGATGGTGACCGGGCAGCCGCTGTTTGCCGGACCGACCGTCCGCGATTCGCTCGCCGGGGTGCTGGAGCGACGACCGGATTTCGACGCGCTTCCCGCGAACACGCCCCAACCCGGGCCGCGAACACTTCCAGCGACTCGGCCGCCGCCACGATCTCAGGCTCGATCCCCGAGCTGGCGAACAGGAGGTCGACGATCGGCGCACTGGCCTAGTCACCGAGCAACCGGACGGTGGCCAGGCGCTTCACGGTGTCCTGCTCGACCAGGGCGTCGACGGTCCAGCCCCGCTGCCTCAATGCCCGGACCAGCGCCTCCGCCTGCTCGTCGTCCCGCACGGCCACAGCCAGATCGACGTCGGCCGTGAACCGCGGCTGGGTCTGGGCGGACACGGCGAGCCCCCCGACCAGGGCCCAGCTGAAACCCAGTGCGTCGAGATCGTGGGCCGCCCTGTGGAGCAGCTCCTGCAGCCCGCGTCATGGGGCGAGCGAAGTGGGCGTCCCGGGGCAATCGCCGTGGTCCGCCCCGGGACGGTGACGCACCCATGCGACCAGGGCACGCTCTATGTCGACATCGGACGCGTCGGGATGCCGCCGAGACTATAGACAGGATTTCGGGTCGGCGTCCTGTTCGGCCTGCGTTGCCACCCCCAGGAGTGTGGCGAACATCGTCGCGAGCACGATCCGTGGCAGCCAATCACTCATGGTCGTCTCCTACAATCCTACTCTCTCGCGAACGCCGTGCCGATCGCCTTCCTGGCCCGGGGTCGCTGAAGACAGCGGACGACCGGCAAGTCCAGACCCCGCGTTGTTGAAGAGCACGTCCACGCCTCCACAGTTCGCATCGCGCCGCCCGGCTTCTGTGTACAATCAGCGGGCCCGTGCCGTTGCTCAGACGCGAACGGCACTCATCTCCAAGATCAGCTGATCGCGATGCCTCTGACAGCCGGTTCTCACCACGCGTCGCGGACCGCGCTCATTCTGTCGTTGTTCTTCGCCGCGGTTTCTGAACCCGCGCGGGGACAGCCCCAACCGGTCACCGACGAGGCACGGAGCCTGCCCGTCGGTAGCATCGACGTCTATGGACTGCTCGCGACGCCTGAGCGTGCGGTCCGCGGTGCGCTCGAGCTTGAGGTCGGAGACCTGATACCCACCGCCGACGAAGCGCGGCAGCGGCTCACTGCGCGGCTCACCGCGCGGGTCGAGGCGATCCCAGGCGTCATGAGGGCGGCCGTCCGTGGCGTCTGTTGCGCTGATGGACGATTCGAAGTCTTCGTCGGCGTCCAGGAGCGTGGCGCAGAGTCGTTGCGCTTCCGCCCGGTGCCTGAACTCGAGGTGACGCTGCCTGCCGAGATCGTGGATACGTATCAAGAGTTCGAGGACGCGATACGGGCAGCGATCCAGCAGGGCGATGCAGGCGACGACTTGTCGCAGGGGCATTCACTTGTTTCGAATCCCAGGGCACGCGCCTTGCAGCAGCGGTTCATCGGGTACAGCCAGGAGCACCAGGACATCGTGAGTCAGGTTCTTCGCGAGGCGGCCGATCCTGACGAGCGCGGGATCGCCGCCTTCGTCCTGGGATACGTGGCCGACAAGCGGACCGTGATCGACGACCTGATCGGCGCCGGCCGAGATCCGGACGAAACGGTCCGCAACAATGCGGTTCGCAGCCTTGGGGCGATTGCCTCGCTTGCCGCCGCGCGGCCGGACCTGGACATCAGCATTCCGGCGGGTCTGTTCATAGACATGCTGCAGTCGCTCAGCTGGACCGATCGCAACAAGGCGATGATGGTGCTGACGGGCCTCACAGAGCGGCGCGACACGGTCGTGCTCGGCCAGCTTCGTGACCAGGCGGTCGCGGCACTGGTCGAAATGACCCGCTGGCAGGGGGACCGCAGCTTCCCACCCTACCGATTGCTCGGGCGGGTGGCGGAAGTACCGGAAGACGAGATCGTTGAGAGTTGGGTCCAGGGAGACCGAGAGAGAGTCCTGGACCGGTTTCTAGGCTCACCGTGAACCGGGCTCGTCCGCCGGGGATCATAGTCCGGATTCCATACGTTAGTTCTTAAGCAGACACGCCCCTGAAACGCTGAGGCCAATGGGACGGAGCCCCGTCGCGAGTCGCCCCGTTGTCCGATCGCGATTGGGATGGGCTCGTTGCGCGTTTTCTGCAAGATATCGGACAAGGTCGCGGAATCGGTGTTCGATACGATGCGCGTACAACAAGGCTCGGAAGAGGTCCGTGGCTTTGTACCGAAAGGCCATGGCCGCATTGCGCGTGGAGATGTCCACGTCTCTGACGACGAGCTCCGTCACGTGGGCGACGAAGCGCTTGAGGAGAGCGGCGGCGAGGGACGCCCAGATGAGGCCCTCGGCAATCGACGGATTGGCCGTCCGGAAGGCGTGGAGGTTCGCATAGGACTTCCACTCCTTGAACAGGAGTTCAATCTGCCAGCGGAGTCGGTAGAGGTCGCGGACAGAAGCGAGCGTGAAGGCTTCGCTCGGCAGGTTGGTCACGAGCGCCAGGTGCTCCGTGCTTGTGCGGTTCCAGATCAGCAGGAGCCGAAACGGGGGGTCGTTCTTCTGCCAGCGCACCTGTAGGTCGCCAGACCTGCCGGTGAGGCGCCCCCGGAGGGTGTCCAGCTTGCTCCCACCCCACGAAGATCGCTCACGACCCCCGACCGTCGCGCGGACGACGACCGGGTTGATCCCCGTCTGGAAGCGCACGATGAAGGCGCCCCCGGCGTGGTGCACACGCCGACAGTAGGCGACATCCATGTAGCCCCGGTCGGCCAGGAGCAGCTTGCGGCGCAGGTCCCCGGGGGCCGGCAGAAACTGGCGCTCGCCCTCAGCATCCGGGGCGAGGTGGACACGGATGGCTTGGTCGTGAAACAGACTCATCGTGGCATGCAGCTCCACGGCGGCGGGGCTGATCTTCGTGAACCGTCCGGGGAAGGTGTCCCGCAGGGCGTCCACGACCGCGAATGATGTCCCATCTTGCAGCAGAATATCGTCGAAGCCGCGCAGCGCATGCCCCGGCACGGGGGCGAGCACGCGGAGCACCAGGTGCTGCAGCAGATGCTCGAAGAGCTGCCACGTGAACGTCGGAAAGGCCGGCTTCGCCAGTTGGTTGTGAAAAGGCTTGTACCGCACCGACCGGTCCGCGAGGGCATTGAAGACACGCAGGATGTCCGCGAGCGTCTGCGTGCTGTAGCACGACAGGCTGGTCAGCAGGGCGATGGCCATCCGGTGGGGGGTGACCTCCCGCAGCCGGTGCGTGAACCCGGTCGCCGGTCTCGGCGTCGACGGCCGTGACGATCCCATTGCCGTTGGCCATGTAGATCAGTCCTTCGTAGTAGAGGATGGACGACACATACGGAGCGCCCGTCGGCACCCGCCAGGCCACGTGGCTCTCGTCGACGACGCCGCGCCCGCCCAGCCGGATCGCCATGTATGGGCCGGCGCGATGCTCCCGGGCGGTGTACACCACCCCGCGCTCGTCGAAGGTGGCCGTCGCCACCGGGTACTCGTTGTGCCCGTCCGCATGCCACAGCCACTCGCCGGTCGCAGGGTCGTAGCCGTCGAGGCCGGCGTTGGCGTTGACGACCAGTTCGTCGCCCTCCGGGCCGGCCACGACCAGCGGCGTGCTGAACGACCGAAGGGCCGGGCCCCGGTCGGCCTTCCAGCGCCCCTCACCCGTGCGTCGGTCGAGCGCCAGCAGATAGGCGCCGCTCTCGTGATCGGACTGCAAGATGATCAGGTCTTCGTAGAGCACCGGCGATCTCGAGTGGCCCCAGACGAGCTGACCGTCGCGGCGGTCGAATGCGCTGACCAGAAAAATCACCTCGTCGCCATCGCCGTCGACCCGCTCGCCACCGAGGGGCCGCTCATCGTCGGGTGACTCCGCCCCCCCGCGCACGAGCGTCGGGTGCCCCCCCTGGACGCAGCCGACCACGACCAAGCTGCGAGGTCAGGAAGACCAGATCGCCAGAGACGATGGGACGATAGGAAAGATTGAGTCTCCCTTAGTGTCCCGTCTCAGCTTGGGTACCTTCTTCAGCCCCTGGCCGGCCACGTCCAGACGGCGGCTTGTCCCGGGCGACGCGCACGAAAGGACGACGGGGTCTTCGCCCCATCGTCCTTTCCGAGTAGCCCGAGACCCCTGTGCTACGCCAACGCGGAATCGAACAACGCGAGCAACCGAGTCCACGCCCGTTCCGCCGAGGCCTCGTTGTAGACCGCCGAATCCGGCGGGCACCAACCGTGCATGGTTCCGGCGTAGACTTCGATCTCCGCCGGGAGGCTCGCGGCGGCGTACGCCTCCCGCAGGGTCACTTTGGCTTGCGGATTGCCCTCGTCGTCATTGGCCGCCACACAATGCAGCATGTGGGCAGTGGTGTCGGGTATCAGCAGATGGGGGCTGTCCGGAGCGTCTGTGGCCAGTCCTCCACCGTGGAACGTGGCGCCCGCCCCCACTCTGCCGGGAACGGCGGCCACGGTCCGCATGACCATGGGGCCGCCCATGCAATACCCGGTGGTCCCAATTTTTCGACCGGTGTCCACGGCTGCCTGCCGGTCCAGGAACGCCACAAACGCCCTCGCATCGGTGAAGTGGGTCTCTGGCGACAGATTCCCCATCAGACCCAGCACCTTCTCGCGCACTTCAGGCTGACCGAACAGCGCACCGTCGGGGACCACCGGCGACCGTTCATCGCGGTAGAACGGGTTGGCCACCAGCACCGAGTAGCCGGACTCGGCCAGACGTTTGCCCATCGCCCTGAACGCGGGCCGCAGCCCCAGAATGTCCGGCCAGATGATGACGCCGGGGTGCCGGCCAGCGGCTGGGTGTACGAAGTAGCAGTCGGCCACCCCGTCGGGAGTCGTCACGTCGACATCCGTCTCGGTCACGGCCTGGGCGTTCGCGACCTGTGGCAACATCATGGCCACGCCGACCGCGGCGGCCCCCTTGCCAAATTCTCGCCGGGTCATACCTGAACGTCTCAGGTACTCGTCGACATCTGCTTGTGTATGTTCGTCGCACATGGTGTGTTCTCCTCGGGTTGGGGTTTCCGCTGGAAATCGTCAAGTTGGGTCTTCACGCCGGTATTGTCGTCTAACAGCCCGTGGTAGAAGTCCCGCTGCATTCGACCGGCGCTGAATCCGGCCGACCTGCGTTGTTCATCGGTCACAGACTGCCGGTATTTTCCCTCTTCTCGCCTGGTCCGACCGGTCCAGCGCCGCTCTCG
>CALBET010001021.1 GCA_937888665.1 uncultured Acidobacteriota bacterium | reverse complement strand
ATGAAACCCGAAGAACGACGTAGGGCCATTCGAGCGGTATCAATGGTGGTCGGGCTCGTGTCGGCGCTGGCCGGCGGCCCCTTGGCGCCGCGGTCCGCGATGGCCCAAGGCCCCGGGACCGAAGACGGACAATGGACGTATCTCGGCGGCGACGCCTGGCACACCCGCTACACCCCTGCTGACGAGATCACCGCGGAGAACTTCAACGATCTCGAGGTCGTGTGGGAGTGGAGCGCGACCAGCTTCGGGCCCAGCACGGCGCGGGCCACGCCCACGTATGTGAACGGCAAGATGATCACGGTGGCCGGCGACCGGCGTCACGTGGTGGCGCTCGACCCGTCGAACGGCGACCTGATCTGGAGCTTCCGCGAGCCGAGCACCTTCCGTCACGACTACTCGATGCGGAAGGGCTACGGCAAGGGCATCGCCTATGCCGAGATCGACGGACGGGACGTCATCTTCATCACCTCGCCAGCCTTCTTCCTCCACGCGCTGGACGCCGACACCGGCGAGCCGATCGGAAACTGGGGCCGCCCGGTGCCGATCGACGGCTTCGAGCCGAGTGGCACGGTCGACCTGGTCGAGGACCTGATCTCCGACTGGGGCCCCTGGTTGGCCATGGACCGGCCGTATGACGCCGGTCAGGGGATCCCGATCGAGATCGGCTATGTCACGGCGTCGTCTCCGCCGATCGTGGTCAACGACACCGTGGTCGTCGGCAACTCCGCCGAGCAGGGGTATCTGCAAACCCGGGTCGAGAACGTCCCGGGCGACATCCTCGGCTACGACACGCGCACCGGCGACTTCAAGTGGAAGTTCCACGTCGTGCCACGGCCGGGCGAAGTGGGACACGAGACCTGGGAGAACGACGCCTGGCAGTGGATCGGCGACGTGTCGTCCTGGGCGCCGATGTCGGCCGACCCCGAGCTGGGGCTGGTCTACATCGTGACCAACGGGGCCACCATCGACTACTACGGGGGACATCACCCCGGCGACAACTTGTTCAGCACGACCATCATCGCGCTGAACGCCGAGACCGGCGAGCGTGCATGGCACTACCAGATGGTGCACCACGACATCTGGAACTACGACACCCCGACCGCGCCGGTGTTGATGGACGTGACGGTCGACGGGCGCGAGGTGAAGGGCCTGTTCCAGGCCACCAAGCAGTCGTTCCTCTACGCCATCAACCGCGAGACCGGCGAGCCGATCTGGCCGATCGAGGAGCGGCCCGTGCCGGCGTCGAACGTGCCGGGCGAGAAGCTCTCGCTGACCCAGCCGTTCCCCACCCGACCGGCGCCGTACGACCTGCAAGGACGCACCGAGGACCACCTGATCGACTACACACCGGAGATCAAGGAAATGGCGCGGCAGGTGGCCTTGGAGAACAACCTGTTCAACGGGCTGTTCGATCCGCCCACCACCATCGACGACCCGGCCGGCCCGGCCTGGAACTGCCCGGGCGGCGCAGGCGGCACCAACATCACGGGACCGGCGGTGGGTGATCCGGTCAACGGGATCATCTTCACCAGCTCGCAGAGCAACTGCTTCCGGCTGCAGATCATGCCGGCGGTCGACTCGCCGCTCGACGCGCTGGAGCAGTCGGGCACGACCCACAGCAACTATGCGGCGGTGTCCACCACCGTGCGGGGCAGCATCGAGCAGTTCACCATCGACGGGCTGCCGATCTGGAAGGGGCCGGTCGGCCGGATCACGGCGATTGACGTCAACACCGGAGAGCACCTCTGGGCCGTTCCCTACGCGGACGCGTCCGAGGCCGAGCAGGAGCGGATTCGGAACCACCCGCTGGTGCAGGGGCTCGACGGGGTCGAGATCAACCGTGGCCGGGGCGGGAACACCGCGATGGTGGTGACGCCGACGCTGCTCATCGCCGGCGGGCTGAGCGCCGACAACACCCCGATGCTCTACGCCTACGACAAGCGGACCGGCGAGCGGGTCGGCGGCATCGAGATCCCGGGCGTCACCCGGTATGGCATGTCGAGCTGGGTGCACAACGGGCACCAGTACATCATCGTGCAGCTGGCCAACGGTCTCGCCGCGGTGGCGATGCCGAGTGCCGCCCCAGCCGCCGGCGGCCACTAGGGTTTCCTGGCGATCCGTCCGTCTGGCGGCGTTGCTGCGTCGGTCACATGCCACCTGCATGCTCCCTCCTTGCGCCTTGCCAGACGAACGGCTTGCCAGGAAACCGCTCTTGGCGTTCGTCGAGCGATCCGTCCGTCTGGCGGCGTTGCTGCGTCGGTCACATGCCACCTGCATGCTCCCTCCTTGCGCCTTGCCAGACGAACGGCTTGCCAGGAAACCGCTCTTGGCGTTCGTCGAGCGAGCCGTCCGTCTGGCGGCGCCAGCCCCGCCGCCCGCCCGCCGAAGCCTTGGCGAAGGCGGGTTGCTTCCTCGGTCACAGCCCGCCTGGCTGCTCCCTCGTCGCGCCTTGCCACGCAGACGCCTCGTCGGAAAACCCCTCTTGGCGTTGGCGCCCGCCTGACGGCGATGCTTCGGCCGCCAGGCGGTAGGCGCGCACATGCGCGCCTCGCGGACGCGGAGTGGGGCTCTTCGGGGTCCCCGCGTAGCGTGCGCGTGGGGTTCGGGGCGCAGCCCCGTCTGAAGAGGTTCCGTCCGTCTGGCGGCGCCAGCCGCCGCCCGCCCGTTCGAACACCGGGCTAGGGCAGGCCTCGCCGAAGCCCCTGTGCTCGTTCTTCAGCCACGGCTTCACCGAGGTGCCGTAGCGAGTCGTGGACGTCACGGTACCGGCACGAGGCGCTTCAGCTCCTCGTCCCAGTGCTGCACGAGTACCAGCCGGTTGCTCTCTTCGGTGTCGGCCTGGACGGGGCGCTTGAACAGAAAGCGCTGGTCGTCCCGGTCGACGACGAAGTCCCTGGCGTTGCCGCTCAGGTACGGTTCCACGCTGAAGAGCGGTTCCGGATCGTCCCACTCGAAGGCCCCGGAGGGGGTGACGGCGACCGCCATGAGTCGGTCCGATGACAGCTCGCGGTAAAACAGCTCGCCGCCGTCCGGCGACCAGCGTGGGTGATCCCCACCGGCGGTCGACACCTGCCAGCGCGCCGAGTCGACATCAGGGAACGGGCGCACGTAGATCTGATACTCACCCGACTCGAGCGACTCGTAGGCGAGCCACCGCCCGTCTGGCGAGATCGTCCCGCGCTGCTCCGCGAACGCGCCGGCCAGCAACGTCTCCGCCGGGCTGCTGCCGTCGAGCGGCGCCACTCGGATGTCGCGGCCGTCGGGGGACACGAAGTCGAACACCAACCGGCCGTCCGCGGTCCACGAGAATGGCGTCGAGCCGCGCTCCGAGTTCGGCACCGCCTCGATGGTGCCGGTACCGTCGGCAGCCGTCGAGGCCATCCCGTCGGGGGACTGGAACACGACGCGCGCCCCGTCGGGGGTCCAGATCGGGTGCTGCTCTGGGCCCTCATCGCGGGTCAGGCGGGTGAACGTGCGCCGCCGCAGATCCCAGACCCACACGTCATTGTTGCCGTCGCTGTCGACCGCATCGACCGCCACCCGCCCCCCTCTTCGGGCGACAGCTCCACCGACCGGTAGCCGGTAGCCGGCGCGCCTAGCGCCTCCTCGCGCCCGTCACGATCCACCCAAACCAGCGTCACCTGCCTCCCGGTGGGCGACGCGCCGGTCGCGTAGACCAGCGAGCCGTCGGCGGCCACCGCGTACATCGCCGCGCCGCTGTTCTTCGTCATCACGTGCTCGACGACCGGCACCGGGGTGGTCGTCACCTCGAGCCGGTCCGGATTGAACCCGACCGCGCGCAGGCTGCCCGAGGCGGCAAAGACCAGATGGCCCGTCTCCACGTAGCGGGGCGCGAACCCACCCGGCACCAGCGCGGAGATCTCGCCGGTCTCGGTGTCGAGCACCGCCACCTCCGCCGTCTCCAGGTCGCCGCTTAAACTGGTGAACAGGGCATGTCGCCCGTCCGGCAGCCACTCAGGCCAGGCGTGATTTACCCCCTCATCCGTCTCGCTGATCGCCTCCGGCATGCCGCCGGCGGCGGGGACGCGGAAGAGTCCCAGACCGTCGCTCCCCGCTCCGGCGGTCATGGTGCCGAACACGATCGTATCGTCGGCGCCCCAGCTCGCCCCGGCCAGACGCTCGCCGGGCAGCTCGCAGATGGTGATCGCCGGCCCGCCCAGGAGCGAGACCTTCTGAAGCACGCGGTCCCGCCCGTTGGCGAAGCCGATCCACGCTCCGTCGGGCGAGACGAACGGGCCGAACGCAACGGGCGCCACGGTCCCTTCGAGCGGACGACCGACGAGATCGCCGAGAGCCCGCACGGTCAGTGCCGAAGATGTGACACCCGACGTCCCGGCCAGGTAGATCACCGAGCCGCCGTCGGGCGTGATCGCCAGGTCGTTCTGGGTGTTAGTGACCGCCAGCGCCGCGTCGCCATCGGCGCTCAGGTCGAACCGCGCCACCCGCGGCGGGTCCGGCCGGGTCAGCAACCAGACCGTCACCCCGGCGACCGCCGCGGCGGCGAGCATCCCGACCGTCGCGAGCACGGGCCCCCGCCACGCGCTCTGAGCCGGCGTTGCCCGCGGCGGCCCCACAGGGTGGTCGGCCACGGCCGTGCCGCCCTCGCGCGCCTCGCGCAGCGCCAGCCGCGCTTCACCGATGTCCCGCAGCCGGTCCTTCGGGTCCTTCACCAAACAGCGCGCCAAGAGGGAGCGGACCGCCGGCGGCACGTCGGTCGGCAGGCTCGACAGGTCCGGGTCCTTGAGGATGACCGCGGCGAGCACCTCGGAAACGTCGCGCGAGTCGAACACCCGGCGCCCGGTGAGCATTTCGTAGAGTAGGCACCCGAACGCCCAGATGTCGGCCCGGCGGTCTACCACGTGCCCCTTGGCCTGCTCCGGCGCCATGTAGGCGGCGGTGCCGATGACCATCCCCATCTGGGTGGCGGCCGCCGTCAGCGACACGGTGGGCGACGCGGACACGGCGGGGTTGGACACGTCCGGCTGCAACGCCTTGGCCAGGCCGAAATCCAGCACCTTCACCGTGCCGTCAGGCCGCAGCTTGACGTTGGCCGGCTTCAGGTCGCGGTGGACGACCCCCTGCTCGTGCGCCGCCTCCATCGCCTCGGCGATCTGGCTGGCGATGCCGACCGCCGCCTCGACCGGGATCGGCCCCTGCGCGATCCGATCGGCGAGCGTCGGCCCCTCAATCAACTCCAGCACCAGCGCCCTGACGTCGCCAGAGTCCTCCAGGCCGTAGATGCTCCCGATGTTGTGATGATTCAGCGAGGCGAGAACCTTCGCCTCGCGCTCGAATCTGGCCAGTCGATCGGGGTCAGCCGTGAACGCGGGGGGCAGCACCTTGAGCGCAACCTCGCGGTCGAGCTTCGTGTCGCGGGCCCGATACACCTTTCCTATCCCGCCCTCGCCGAGCAGATCGCCCACCTCGAAGGCGCCAAGACGCGTGCCAGCGGCGAGATCAGTCATCGATGGTATCCGAGGGCGAAGGGGAATCCGCCGTAGCCTCGGCGAAGGCGGACACCCATGCCGCCGGCCCCGAGCGAGCCGGTCACCTCGTAGGCGCCGATGCAGGTGCCCGGGGAGAGCGTCATCGGCGGGTGTGCTCCTGGAAAAAGGCGGCCATCCGGTTACTAGTGCTGGGCGGCCAGACGTGGGCGTCGGGGTGGATCCAGGTCCTGACAGGCGCGTCCGGGTCGTTGCCGTTCACCTCCAGCGCCACCTTGACGGCGGCCATCTGGTCCACGAAGTCCACCATCGGTTGTTCGGTGGCCGTTGTCGGCGCGTAGACGATCGCCTGGCGAGGCATGCCGTCGACCTCCCACCGCATGACCTCGGCCGAGGCCCCGCACGCCGCGAGGACGAGCCCGAGACCGACCCGAGCCACCGTGCGTATCTGCATCTCGATTTCACCCGTTGGCGGGACGGCAGCATTCGCCGGAGCCGGGTCGTGAAGCTCTGGCGCCCGTGAGGACGGGCCCCGACGCTGTCTCGCGTGCACGCACGGTCCCTCGCCCGGCCTGGTACCTACCTGATCCCGACGGCACGGAGCGCCGCCATCACGGCGTCCTCGTCGTCCTGGGCCGATGCGCCGCTGGCTCCAATCGCCCCCACGGTAAAGCCGTCCCGCAGAATTGGCACCGCGCCCTGGAAGAACCGGAGGCGTCCACCGGTGCTGTCGTTCAGGTTCTGATACAACGCATTCTGCCCCTGTCCGATTGTCGCGGCGCTCGGACGACCCGTCATGGCCGAGACCATCGCTTTGCCGATGGCGGTATCGGTGGTCGCGAGTCGCGCGCCAGGCAGCCGCACCACGGCGATGGGGTCGCCCCGGCCGTCGACCACGGCGATGCTGAGCAGGAGATCCTTCGCGGCGGCGGCTGTCTCCGTGGCCTCGATCAGGGCCAGCGCTTCGGCCAGGGTCAATGGTGCGACCGGTGATTGGGCGCTCGCGCTGCCAAGCATTGCGCTCAGCGCCCCGATGACGAGCCCGGCTGTCATGCGTCGGAGGTGTGTCATCATCTCGCCTCCTCAGAAGCTGCCCAGGGCCGCGGTGACCGCGTCCTCGTCTTGCTGCGACGAGGCCCCGCTGCATCCCATGGCGCCGATGGTCGCACCGTCGCGTGTGATCGGCAGCGCGCCCTGAAACGGATAAAGCGGCGTCTGGGCCGCCTCGTTGAAGTTCTCGAAGGCCGGGCTCAAGGCGAGGTTGCCCAGGTTGCCGCTCGGCTGTCCGAACATCGCCGAGAGCGCGGCCTTGCCGCGGGCCACATCGGTGGTATAGAAGCGCGCGCCGTCCATCCTGGCCAGGGCAATGAGGTCGCCTCGCGAATCGACCACGGCGCAGCTCAGCTTGACCCCGGCCGCGTCCGCGGCCCGCCGCGCGGCGGCGAGTGCGGAGAACGACTGTTCCATCGTGGGGCCGGGTGGCGATGCCGGCTCGCCGCGTGGCTGGGCTGCGACGGGGCCGGCGGCCAGTGTGGCCACCATCACGCCGGCGAGGGCGCTGAACGGTACTCGTCTGTTGCGCATGAGACGTCTCCTCCTCAGAATAGGTGTCAGCGTACGAAGTGACGCCGGGTCTGTCAACGGCACCAAGTTGCATTCAGCCGTCGTTCGTTTACACTTTCCGGGCCGGACCCGGTGACAGCCGGACGGCTCGCCACCGACGCGGTCGAGCGACACCGCCGTCCCTGGACAGGTTCCCTTCGCATCGCGGGCACTCGAGGAGATTCCAGAATGACTGAACGAAAATCACAGACGCCTCTCCCGAGTGGCGACGCGAGTCGTCGGCAGTTTTTCAAGTTTCTCGCAGCCAGCCCATTGCTCGGTCTGGCGTATCAGGGCCTGCCGGTGAGTTGGCAGGAGGCGCTGGCGCACGAGCCGCGGCGCACGGCCGGACCGGCCGGGATCCGCTGCCGCGGGTGCGGAGCCGAGATACCGCGCCCCTCATCCACCCACGGTCGCCCCCATGCCGTGCAGGATCCGGTGCTTCCGCCACAGCACGCCCAGGAAGAGCAGCTGACAGGACAGCTCATCGAGTCAGTGGACGATGCGGTCAACGTCTGGGATTTCGAACGTGTGACCCACGAGAACAACCTGCCGCAACATTGGGATTACCTGCACATGGGGGTGGACGACTACGAGACACGCAAGGCGAACAGAGAGGGCTTCCAGCGCCTGATGCTTCGTCCACGGCGACTGGGCGCCGAACCGGCGACCGGGCTCGACACCTCGGTGGAGCTCTTTGGCCGCCGTTGGGTCTCGCCGCTGTTTCTCTGTCCCGTCGCAAGCTTGCAGGCCTATCACACACAGGGTGAGAGCGGCGCGGCGCGAGCGGCGCGGGCCCGAGGGGTCCTGCAGATCCAATCGCACCAGAGCTCGCAGTCCTACGACGAGATTTCGGAGGCACGCGGCGAGCCGCACTGGTTCCAGATCTACACGGTGCCAGACTGGAACGTGAACAAGCGGGTGATCGACCGCGTCGCGAATGCCGGATGCCCCGCCCTGGTCTGGACCATCGACCTGCTGGGCGGCAGTAACCGCGAGTTGCAGCGACGGACGCTGGCTGGCGAGGGCTACGAGTCGGAACTCTGCCAGCAGTGCCACAACCACCGCCCTGACTATCAGCGGCCGATGCGGGCCGGACTGGAA
>CALBET010001020.1 GCA_937888665.1 uncultured Acidobacteriota bacterium | reverse complement strand
GTTCTACCGAAACCTGCAGCGGCTGGAGCTCGACGTGGAGACGATCGTGGGTATCCACGGGAGCCCGGTTCCCATGTCGCAGTTCGTTGAATTTGTCGGCGCCGGCCAGTGATGAAGACCCAGGATCCGCCATCGGCTCCTACCAGTCGGCGCTGGATCACCCAAACTGGCCGCCTCGCTTAGACCCGGGACTAGCCGTAGCTCTCGTTGTGGATCTGCTGTTTCTTGACGCCCAGGTCATCGAGAATCGCGAGGGAGGACTCCAAGAACCGCAGAGTCGGTTCTGTTCCGGCCTCCTTGGCCCGCTGTCTATCCCATTTGGTGATGCCAGGGCCACACACGAAGAACTCGGCGCCGTCGGGGTCAGGCACGTGCTGGGAGACCAGGTCGCGACTGATGCGACCGTTGACAATAATCTGCGTGGGATCCTCTTTGCGTTCCCGACTCAGTGCATGCACGACTTTGAGTGTCTCCGGATGCGCGTCTTGCATCGTGCGGAGCTGCTTGGCATAGATCACGTCTGACCAGGTCTTGTTTCCGTAGAGAAACGTATGCCGGATGGTGGGGTGGTGTTCAAGGGCGTATTTCATGATGCTCATGTTGGGCACCGAGCCAGACCCGGCGCAAATATGCACCACGTGATCGGTGCGCGATTCGATGTCATCCGGCAGCGTGTAGGGTCCCGTGAATCCCGTGACGATGACCTTGGTCCCGATGGGCAGCCGATTCACCAACAGGGGCGAGAGCAACGGTGGATACTTGGTGGCTCCCGATTGATACGTCTCCTCTTTGACGGTGGTGGCGAGGTACTGCTCGTGCGGCGCTGAATACAGTGAATAGGCCCGAGCGGGCTCTTTCTTGCCTTTTTGGTCTTCGAGATAGGCGGTGAATCTCTCGAGTGCCCGAAACTGATGCGGATCGATGGTCAAGAAGTGCCCGGGTTTGTATTCCAGATGGTCGTTACCGGTGAAGAACACCAACGTGGTGGTGTCGTATGTTTCGCGAATCGCGTCTGAGACCATGACTTCGATCTGCTTGATGCGACGTCGGGTTTCCGTTTCTTCGGCCATGAACGTGTCTCCAAAAATCGTTCGCGGGGCACGTCCACCTCTCGGTTGCGGTCGTCCCTCTACACGCGAGCCCCGAGAGATCGATTTGAGCCCGTCTTGGGACTATAGTACCGCCATGCTCAGTCGACGAACGCTTCTCTTGACTCCCGTGGCTGCCGCCCTGGCTCGCGTGGTCAGCGCGCGGCAGTCGGCGGCGCCCGGCAAGATGCTGCTGGCGATGCACCAGAACACCACCCGCGCGGCTGGTTTCCGTGCATCCATGGAGGGGTGGTCGCGGGCAGGAATCCAGTATGTCGAGCTGGGCGCGCCGCAATTGGCCGCGTTCCTCGAAACTGAGACCCTCCCGACGGCTCGACGTCTGCTCGCGGACCTTGGACTGACCCCGGTCTCGGCCGCCGTCGTGTTGCCGGACATCTGGCTCCCGGGACCGGCCCGCGCCGACTCGCTGGAGGCCTGGAAGCGAGGCTGCGAGCAGATGGCAGAGATGGGCCTGCAGAAGGTCTACTCGGCGTCGGTCACCAACCGGCCGCTGACCGCGGACGACTTTGCGGCGACGCCCGACGCCATCTTCGAGGTGGGGGAGATCGCCAAGGCGTACAACCTCACGGCGATGATCGAGTTCATCCGCACGTCGACGCATCTGGCCACGCTGACCTCGGCGTTGCAGATGATTCGCGCCGCCGGGCACCCCAACGTGCGCCCGATGCTCGACTTCTTCCACTTCTGGTCCGGGCTCAGCAAGTTCGAGGATCTCGATCTGCTCGAGCCAGGCGAGCTCGCGCACGCGCACTTTCAGGATCTGCTCGATACGCCTCGGGAGCTGATCAACAACGACTCGCGGCTGATTCCAGGCGACGGGGTCGCCCCGGTGGTGCGCATCCTCCGGAAGCTGGCGGAAAAGCAGTACGACGGCGCTCTCTCCGTCGAGCTGTTCCGGTCAGAATGGGTGGAGGGCGATCCGTTCGCGGTGGCTTCTGAAATCCGCCCGAAGTGCGAAGCCGTGATGCGGCAGGCACAGGTCCTGTAGCGCCGACCGGCCTCTTCTAGAACCCGTGGTCCGGTTCCTGACGCTCGCGCTCCGGGTGGCCCGTAGTCGCGATCCGGCTTGAACGAGAAAGTACGAGCGTGTCATGACATGTAATCTGCGCCGTCTTGCCGTTGTCTGTGGCCTCCTCCTCGTGACCGCCGCGCCGCTGGCCGCGCAGAACCCCGCCTGGACGCGACCGTTCCCGGGACACCGTGTGATCGGCAACCTGTACGCGGTCGGGACCTACGATCTGGCGGTCTTTCTGATCACGTCGGACGAGGGGCATATTCTGATCAACACCGGGTTGGAGGACTC
>CALBET010001019.1 GCA_937888665.1 uncultured Acidobacteriota bacterium | reverse complement strand
ACGACGGCGAGCAACACCGACTCGACGAGCACGAGCGACAACACACCCCGATCCGTGAATCCCAGGGTTTTGAGCACTGCCAGCTCGCTGGTCCGTTCCCGCACCGATTGGCCCATGGTGTTGGCCGATACCAGGAGAATAGTGAATAGGACCGCGGTCAGAATGGCGGTCATCATGGTGCCGATGTCACCGATTTGACTGGCGAACGCTTGCACGAATGCCTGCTCGGTCGAGGTCTTGGTTTCGAACGGTGAGTTGGCGAACCGCTCGTCAATGGCACTGCTGATGGCGACGGCCCGGTCCGGGTCGGCGACCCGGACCAAATACCATCCCACCATCCCGCGCCCCAGCGAGTTCGCCTCGTCCAGATAGGCGTTGTGAAACAGGAACTGGCTCGTATCGGTGCCCTGCTCGGCGCCCTCGTAGATCCCCTCGATGGTGAACTCCCAGGTATCGCCCGACCGCGTGCGCCAGATGGTGCCCTGCAGCGGGATACGGTCACCCGCCTCCCACCCGAACCGGTCGGCCAGCGAGCGGCCGACCACGGCGCCCGTGCGGTTTCGGAACCACCGCTCCTTCGCGTCGTCAGGTAACAGGAACTCGGGATACATGCCCAGGTAGCCTTCCGGGTCGACCGCGAACTGGGCGAAGAAATTGCGTGGGTCCTGGTAGACCCCACCGAACCAGGTGGCGTGGGTGACGGCCTCCACGCCCTCGACCGCGAGAATCCGTTCTTTGTAGCTCTCCGGCAACAACTGGATGAACGACACCTTGTGAATCAGGGTCAGCCGGTCGCTGCCCGCCACGTCGACGCCCAGACTGAACGCCACGCGCACGGCGGACAGGTAGTTGAACAGCACGAACGCAATCACGATTGAGAGGACCGTGAACAGCGTGCGCACCTTCCGGCGAAAGAGGCTGCTCCAGATGAGCGGGAAGAACTTCATCAGTCCGCGCTTTCGGTGACGAGTGTGCCCCTGTCCAGATGCAATGTGCGCGTGGCGCGCTCCGCCGCCTTGGCGTCGTGCGTCACCATGACGATGGTCTTCCCGTGTTCCGCATTCAGCGCTTGCAGCAGGTCCAGAATTTCGTCACCCGACTTGCGGTCCAGGTCCCCGGTCGGCTCGTCGCACAGCAGCACTGTCGGGTCGGTCACGATGGCTCGCGCAATCCCCACGCGCTGTTCCTGGCCGCCGGACAACTGCCTCGGATAATGCTTGGAGCGCTCAGACAATCCGACCATCGCCAACGCGGTGGCGACATGTTTCTTGCGCTGGCTACGAGACAAGGGCGTCAGCAACAGCGGTAGCTCAACGTTCCGCTCGGCGGTCAGCACCGGCAACAGGTTATACAACTGGAAGACGAAGCCAATGTGGCGCGCGCGCCACCGCGACAGCTTTGCCGCCGACAGCTTGTCAATGCGGTCGCCGCCGACGGTCACGGTGCCGTCGCTCGGGGTGTCAAGACCGCCGATCAGGTTCAAGAGTGTGGTCTTCCCTGACCCTGACGGCCCCATCAGCGAGAGAAACTCTCCTTGCGCGAGATCCAGGTCGACGCCCTGCAGCACAGCGATCCGCTCAGAGCCACGTTTGAACACCTTGTGCAGGTTGCGCACCTGCACCAGTGGGGCGCCCTTCTCTGTCATTCCACCACCACCACGCGGTCGCCGTCCGCGAGGTCGTCCGGACCATCGACGACCACCCGCTCCCCCGCGGTCAGCCCGGCGAGCACCTCGACCTGCGCCCCCACGGGCGTCCCGGTCCGCACCGCCCGGCGTTCTGCCAGATTCGCGCGGACGATGAACACGATGCTCTGGCCGTCGTCTGAACGGAGGGCTTCGGTCGGGATCAGCAGCCGCGAGCCGGTCACCTCCTCCGTCGGGGGCCGCTCCTCCAGAAACGCCACCTTGACCCCCATGTCCGGCAACAACCGGTCGTCGAGCTCGTCGAACGCGATGCGCACGAGGACAGTGGCCCGCTGTCGATCGGCGGCGGGGACGGTGGTGATGACGGCCCCCGGAATATCCCAGTCGGGATACGCGTCGAGGTTGGCCACCACCCGCTGGTTGTCCTTCACCCGATTGATATAGCTCTCGTTGACGTCGACCTCGATTTCGAGCGACTGCATGTCGACCAGGGTACAGATGCCGGTGCGGGTGAACCCGCCCCCAGCCGAGATCGGCGAGATCATCTCGCCCTCCTCCGCGTCCTTGGAAATGGCGATGCCACTGAACGGGGCTCTGATCACCATGTCGTCGAGCTGGGTCTGGAACACGTCGATTTCACGTTCCGAGACCACCACTTGCTCGCGGGCGAGCGCGATGCGGGCCGCGAGCGAGTTCACCTCCGCTTCCGCCCCATCGATTTCAGCGCGGCCGACGACTCCCTCCTCCACCAGTCGCCGCGTGCGGCCCAGGGTCAGTTCCGCTTCACGCTGCCGCACCTCCTGCTCGGCGAAGCCACGCTCGGAGGCGGCGAGGCGCGCTTGCGCGAGTGCGAGCTGTGAGCGAACCGTGGAGTCATCCAGCCGCGCCAGGATCTGGCCTTTGCGCACGGCCATGCCTTCTTCGACGGCGACTTCCACGAGCTTACCGGTCACTTTCGATGACACGGTCGCCCGTCGGCGCGCTGCCACATAGCCCGAGGCGTTGAGGACGGCCGTGTCTTCCGCGGCGACGGTGGTCTCCTGCGCCGTCGCCACGCGCACCTGGGCGGTCTGCGCCGGCCCAATCCACCACCACCAGCCGCCGCCGGCCAGGAGCAGGAGACACAGCAGGACGATCCAGGGCCAGCGTCGCCGGTCGTCAGACTCGTCTTCGCGGTCGATCCGCAGGTCGTCGAGTGAGGGGGTTGAGGGAGTCACAGAGCTGGCAACTGAATCTACTTCTCCGAATGATAGTGCGCCGGCCCGCGATCTTGAGCCGCGACTGGGCCTATAATCGCGGGCATCACACAGAACGGACGCCATGGAAGACTCGTCCAGAACACGAAGACGACACAGGTCGTGGAGAAGTTCCTGGCGAGGGGCGCCGACCAATGCGCCCCCGCCGTCACCCGTGGGAACCACACCATGAGCGATCGGAAATATCAACAGCGTGGCTATCAGGACGACGGTCGGGATCGGGCGCCCCAGGCCCCGAAGCAGAAGGCGCCCCGCGAAGGTGCGCCGCGGGGCGTCATCAATCGCGAACACCGGACTCCCAACATGCCGGGCTTCCACGACGTGGTCCGGTGCGCGCGATGCGGGAAGACGTTGTCGCTGGCCATCGGCCCGGCATCAACCTGCCCAAGCTGTGGCGCCGAGCTGCACACCTGCGGGCAATGCGCCTCGTTCGACGGCGGCAGCCGGTTCGAGTGTATGCAGCCGATTCCCGCGCGCGTCTCTCCCAAGGATGGCAGGAACGACTGCGCCCATTTCGAACCTCGAGTGACGGTCGAGCGTCAGACCCATTCCGAGGTTACCGGCGTGCGGAGCGTCAAAGACAAGTTTGACGACCTGTTCAAGTAGCGCCGTCGGCCCTCGGTGGCCAGCGGCTCCGGCACCTGCCATAATCGCGACATGGTCCCAGCCCCTCGCTCACCGGTTGATCTCCAAGCGACGCTCGCCGCCATTACCGCGCCGGTGAAGCTCGTCTTCTTCACTCAGACCTTCGGTTGCGACTCGTGCCTCGCCGCCCGACAGATTGTTGACCACATTGCGTCGTTGTCCGACCAGATCACGGTCGAAGAGTTCAACCTGGTGCTCGACAAGGACCAGGTCGACAGGTACGGCGTGCAGCGCGCTCCTGCCATCGCGGTCGTGGGAGACATCGACGCCGGCATCCGCTTCTACGGCGCCCCAGAGGGGCACGAGCTCGTCTCGCTGGTCGAGGCGATTACCCTGGTGGCCTCCGGCGACTCCGGACTGAGCGAGGAGAGCCGCGTGCTGATCGCGGCGGTGGACCAGCCGATCGATATCCAAGTGTTCGCCACCCCGACCTGACCACACTGTCCGCAGGCGGTCAGCCTCGCTCATCGCATGGCGCTTGAGAACACCCACATCACCGCGTCAGCCGTGGCGGCGATCGAGTATCCGGATCTCGTGCGGGAGTATCGCGTGACCGGTGTGCCGAAGACCGTCGTCAATGAACGTGTCGAGATCCTGGGTGCGGAACCTGAGGCCTCGTTCGTCGCGCACGTGCTTGAAGCACTCGCATGATCTCCCGACCCAGTACCGCGGCACGGCTCCGTGGCGGCGGGGTGGCCGTGGCGTTGGTACTCTGCGCGGTCTGGCTGGTCCCGGCGACCGGCGGCCAGTCAGAGACCGGCGTCCACGCTCCGTCGGTGCTGTACGAGGTTAGTTTTCCCGAAGCGGAACATCGATGGATGCAAGTGGCAATCACGTTCACCGGGCTCCCGCCGGTGCCACTGAGTCTTCGGATGAGCAGCGCGTCGCCAGGGCGGTATGCGCGCCACGATTTCGCAAAAAATGTGTTCGACGTCCAGGCCGAGGACGGGGCCGGACATGCGATCGATCCCCTTCCGTCGGGGATCGCGCGTTGGGACATTGAGGGCCACGACGGAACGGTCAGGGTCACCTACCGGGTCTACGGCGATCGTATTGACGGCACCTACCTCGCCATCGACGACACCCACGCGCACTTGAATATGCCGGCCTCGTTGCTCTGGGGGGCGGGGATGGAGGAGCGTCCAGCGACCGTGCGGTTCGTGCCGTCTCCGGGGCGGGACTGGCGGGTTGCGACCCAGTTGTACCCGTCAGATGATCCGTTGACGTTCACCGCGCCGAATCTGTCGTATCTGCTCGACAGTCCCGCCGAGTTCAGCGCGTTCGTGGATCGCTCGTTCACCGTCACCGACCCGTCAGATTCCGAGCATACGCCGACGTTCCGGGTCGCGCTGCATCATGACGGCACCGACGGCGAGCTCGCACGCTACACCCGGAACGTCGAACGTATCGTGCGCGAGGCGGTGACCGTGTTCGGCGAGTTCCCGCGGTTCGAAACTGGGCGCTACACGTTCATCGCCGACTATCTGCCGGTGGCGAGCAGCGATGCGATGGAGCATCGCAACAGCACGGTGTTGAGCTCGCCGGGAGCGCTTGGGACACAGCCGCAGGGACTCCTCAGTTCGGCGTCGCACGAGTTCTTTCACGTGTGGAACGTCGAGCGAATCAGACCGCGCTCGCTCGAGCCGTTCGATTTCGAACAGGTCAACCCGTCGGACGAGCTGTGGCTCGCCGAGGGGTTCACGAACTATTACGGGGCGTTGATTCTGCAGCGTGCTGGCCTGGTGCCGCTCTCGGACACCCTGAGGCGGTTCGTGTCCGCCATCGACACCGTCCGGCTGGGGCCTGGCCGCCAATTTCGGTCGGCCGTCGACATGAGCCGGCTGGCCCCATTTACCGACGCCGCCACCGCGATCGACCGAACCAACTGGGACAACCTGTTCATCTCGTACTACACCTGGGGCGAGACGCTCGGGTTGGGACTGGACCTGCTGTTGCGCGCCCGCGCCGCCGATGGAGACGGCCCAGCCGTCACGCTGGACGACTACATGCGGCTGTTGTGGGAACGGTTCGGTCGCCTCGGCGGCGACACGCCAGGGATGGTGGCACAGCCGTATGCCCAGGTCGACACCCGAGCCGCGCTTGCCGACCTGACGGGTGACCCGGCGTTCGCCGACGACTTTTTCGACAGGTTCGTCGAAGGTCACGAGGCGATCGACTACGCCCCGCTGTTCGCGCGCGCCGGGTTTGTCCTGGCGCCCCAGGGCGCACGCGGTGGTTGGCTCGGGGCCGCTCCGTTTCGGTTCGGCCGGGAGGGCGCACGGCTGATTGCACCGGCTCCGTTCGGCTCGCCGTTGTACGACGCCGGGATCGAGCGCGACGATGTGGTGGTGTCGATCGATGGCCGGCCGTTCTCGTCGGCCGGTCAGCTCGACCAGGCGGTCGCCAACCATCCACCAGGGGAACGGCTGCGTGTGGGCTACTCGCGCAGGGGCGACATACGGACGGTTCGGGTCACCCTCGTGCAGGATCCCAGGCTCACCCTCGTCGCGCAGGAGCGGCGCGGCCAGCGTCTCACGGAGGCGCAACGTCAATTCCGTGCGGGCTGGCTCGGCTCGCAGATTGACGACTGACGCACTGTCGGGAGCCCCCTCGGCGCCGGGTTGCTAGGGACTAGAAATTCGCGACCAGCGCGGCCGCGAATATCGTGTCCGTTTTCCGGAAGCCGGGGACCGGCACGTTGAGGTAACTCAACGTGTGCGACACCTTCAGCGACAACCGGCTGCTGAGCGTGGCGGTCGCGGCCAGCTCGTTCGAGAAACGCCAGTTGTCGCCGGTGAGGTCGGCCACGAACCCCGCTTCTTCCGTCACGGCACTGGTCTCGGTGACGGCCCACGCGTAGCGGCCCGTCGCATTGGCGGTAACCAGCGAGAGACGGTCGCTCGCCGACCGTTCTTCCTGCGTGAAACCCGTGCCCGCGAGTACATGCAAGGAGTGTGGCTCGAGAGAGATCACGTGATAGGAGAGGCCGCCCTCCGACGCGAG
>CALBET010001018.1 GCA_937888665.1 uncultured Acidobacteriota bacterium | reverse complement strand
CCCAGCGGGACAACCGCGACACTTGCCGGTCGAGATCGGACTTCTGATCATGGGACGAGACCCGCGCATACACACCGAACGCCGCAACGGGGGCGGCCGCCGTCGAATCCGGCGAAACAAGCACTGACCGCGAATTAACCCGCACCGCCGGCACCGGGAGAGTCCCCTCCCGAAACCACCGATACGCCGTCTGCGGGTGAACACCCTGCAACCGCGCCCACTCCGTCAGATTCACACCGCCGGCATACTCACTAGAACGTGTATACGCTCACTATCGCTCAGTTATCCCTGGGCAGCTCACAACCCCTTTCTATCTGGACACTCGGCGACAATGTCTCACCGCCGATCCAATTGCCGGGCCATCCGTCGCTGCGTCCCGACGTTCTACCATGGCGCGATGATGGAATTCGCGGTGCTGCTGCTCCTCCTCGGTGCGCTGGCCCCGGTGGCCGGGGCCCGACTGATGGCGCGGCGCCGGCCGCGCGGACAGATGGTCTCCGGAACCTTGTTGGTGACGGGGGGCAGCGATTCCACGTCGGGACCGGACAGTTCGGGGCACCAGTCGGCGACCATCGCCGGAGTCATGAATGGGCCGAACCTCAACGAACATGTGGTGTACGAGCAGATGTCGGTGGACGCCTCGCAGTGGCCGGCGACACAGCTCAGCCCGGTGGGCGACGCGCCGAACAACCCCGGACGGGTGGTTCTTCGCACCGCCGGGGTCACAGTGAGGAGGCTTGTCGCGGCCAGCGCGGCCCTCGTCGCGATGAGCTGGATGATGAACGTTGCTCCGGCACAGGCAGATCCGATGTGCAACGAGGGTGGGCCGCCGGAGGGCGCGGCCACCCGTGCCTTCGACGGCGGCACCGTCTGGGTCAGCCCGAACGGGCTCGTCGGAGTGACGACCGCAGGGGGAACCGGGAGTCTGCGGGTCCCCAGCGCGTCGCCGATGCCGATGCAGGCACTCGTGGTCGACGCCCAGGGCGACGGGCAGAAGCAACTCATCGTCAGCGACGGCCGTGCCGCGCACCTTTACCTACTCGAGGGCTGTCGGATCAACCAGGTGTTCGACCGTCAGGGCAGTCCGTTCGTGTTCGACCTGCAGAACCTGCGGGGCAACGGCACCGGCGTCGGGTGCGAAGACCTGGGTGACGGTAGGCATCTGGTGGCGCTACAGGCTCTTCCCGGCCCCGATGGAGCAGCCATGCGACGCACCGAGATCACCATCATCGAGAGCAACGCCGCCCTGGGCCGGTCGGACACGGTGCCCGCAACCCCAGCCGCCTCGGCGATCACGTGCGGCGCTCAGACGATGGCCGACGACGGGGTGCAGCAGCCTTGAGCAGTCGCTAGCCGCGGCCGACATCGCCGCCCGCGACAGTCTCGCGGTTACACGATGCGGCGGTGCCCGCAGAAGCGGCAGTATGACCCAGCCACGGCGCTACGTCTCGCTACCGGCCGGCGGCGTGCAGCGGCGTTCAGCCGCGTGTTGGTGCAACATGTCAGCACACCGGAATCAGTTCACCGTGCACTATCGAGAGGCCCAATCAGCGACAGGAATCCAGGTCTGCTGATCTCCCGGGTTCGCTGCCCACGTCACCTTCGCGAGAATCTCCTTAAGGTCGGACTGGGGTTTCGTCCGAGGCTCACCGGGCTCCGCAAAGGGGCCACTCAGCGCGAAAACAACGAGTGTTCTCGGCT
>CALBET010001017.1 GCA_937888665.1 uncultured Acidobacteriota bacterium | reverse complement strand
TGCCCCTCCTCGAATTGAGAGGAGAATCGCGCCACCGAGGGCGGCAGGGCTGGCCTGGCCAGTGCCCACACCGCAAGGCCCGCGAACAAGCCGGCAGCCGCCCAGGGGAGCGCCTGTCGCCAGGCGGCCGGTGGGGGCGAAGCGCCGGCGTCCTGCTTCGACGACAGATCGGTCTCGAACGCGCCGGCCAGCGCCAGCCTGACGTCCCCGATATCGCGCACGCGCGCGGTCGGATCTTTTTCCAGGCACCGCCGCAGGAAGGTGACCAGGCTCGGCGGCAACCCTGCCGGGAGTGCCTCCCACGCCAGCTCCCCGCGAATCACGTCAGCCAGGGTGCTCGACACGTCTTCGGCCTGGAACGCCCGGCGCCCCGAGAGCATCTCGTAGACGACCGCGCCAAACGCCCAAATATCGCTGCGTTTGTCCACCGGCTTTCCGCGCGCCTGTTCCGGCGACATGTACGCCGCCGTGCCAATGATCACACCCATCTGGGTGGCTGCGTCGGTGAGCGTCGGCGACTGACTCGGATCTCCCGCCGGCGTCGTGTCCAGGGCTTTGGCGAGCCCGAAGTCCAGCACCTTGACCGTGCCGTCCTCGCGCACCTTGATGTTCGCCGGTTTGAGGTCGCGGTGGATGACACCCGCCTCGTGCGCCGCTTCAAGCGCCTCGGCGATCTGTGTGGCGATCGGCAGCGCGTCGTCGATCGGGATCGGCCCCTTGGCGATCCGATCCGCCAGCGTGGGCCCTTCCACGAGTTCGAGCACCAGCGCTCTGAATTGACCGCCCGCCGCCTCCTCCAGACCGTAGATGGTGCCGATGTTGGGGTGGTTCAGCGACGCCAGTACTTTGGCTTCGCGCTCGAAGCGGGCCAGCCGGTCGGGGTCAGACGTAAACGCCTCGGGCAACACCTTCAACGCCACGTCCCGGTCGAGCTTGGTGTCCCTCGCTCGAAACACCTGGCCCATGCCGCCCTCGCCGAGCAGCGCTCCTACCTCGAACACGCCGAGCCGAGTGCCGGGCTGCAGGTCAGTCATCGGGGGGTGGCGAAGGCGAACGGCATCAGTTCACAGGGACCAGGCGCTTGAGTTCCTCGAACCAGTGCACCGTCAGGTCGATCCGTTGTCCGGACGCGTCGCCGGCCGGTCCCGACTCCTCGACCTTCACCATCAGGAACCGCTGGCCATCCGAGGAGACGTCATAGGTGCGTCGCGACCCGAGCATGAAATAGGGTCGCTCAAAGAGCAGCTCGGCGTCGCCGAGCACCCGGAACGCCGGCTCGGTCTCGACCGCCACCGCCATCATCCCGCCGCTGGTTGTCCGGTAGAACAGCTCCCGGCCATCGTCCGACCACTGCGGTTGCGCGCCGCCGCCGGTGGACACGGTCGTGCGCGCCCCGAGCTCCGGAAACCGCTGTACGTAGATCTCGCGCTGTCCCGACTCGGCCGAGTGATAGGCCAGCCAGCGGCCGTCTGGCGAGACCGCCGGGGCGGCCTCTTCGAACCGGCTCTCGAGCAGTGGCTCCACGGTCGGCGCTCCGCTCAGCGACACGAGCGCGATGCCTGGCTGACCGGACGCAGTCACCTGCCAGACCGCCAGCGTGCCACCGTCGGGAGCCCAGCTGCTCGGTGACATCAGCCCCAGGTTCTCCCCGGCCGGCACCAACAACTCCGCCTCGCCGGTCCCATCCGCCGCCTTGCTGTACAGGCCGCCCGGGACACGCCTCGAGAAGAAGATCAGCCGCTGGTCGTCCGGAGTCCAGAGCGGCATCCAGTCCGTCGCGGAGTCGGTCGTGACCAGGGTCTCGGTGCCGCGGACCAGGTCGCGCACCCAGATGTTCGAGTCGCCCCCATCCGTTCGGTCGACGGCCAGCCGGGTATCGTTCGACGAGAGGCGGGGGGTGGCATACGAGCCGAGCGGCGCATCGACCGGCTCCTCGCGCCCGTCGCGGTGCACCCACACCAGCGAGCGCGTGCCGCCGCCCGCGCCGGCCGCGACCGCGAGCGTCCCGGTGTCCGACAGATCGAACAGCGCGGTCCCGACGAATCCGAGCTCCACTTCTTCGCGCAGCGGTACCGGCGTTGCGTCAAGCAATGCGCGCTCGTCCGCGTCGAACCGCGCGGCGCGGAGGGTGTCGCCGTCGGCGAACACCAGATGTCCAGTGCTGGCATAGCGAGGCCGGGTACCGGAGAGACCGAGCTCGGTGATGGTGCCCGAGGGGAGCGATGCCACGGCAAGACGCCCTGGGCCCAGCGGCGTCCCGATGGTGAACAGGACCCCGGACTCGTTTGGGAGCAGCTCGGGCCAACGGTGCCGCTGGGCGTCATCGGGGGTCGTCACCGGCTCGGGTGTGCCTCCGGTGGCGGCGACCCGCATGAGTCGGCCGCCCGACGAGAACACGAGCGTGTCGTTCGAGCCCCAGCTGAGCCCTTCGGGCTGCTCATCGAGGTCCGCAATCGGCAACGCGGAACCACCTTGGAGCGACAGTCGGTACAGCGTTTCCTCGTCCACGGAATGGAAGGCGACCCACTCGCTGTCCGGAGAAAAGGCGAGCGACACGCCACCTCCGACGACGCTCCGGTAGAGCTCGCGGGTGGCGCCGTCGCGGAGGTCGTGCAGAAAGAGCCGTCCATCGTCGCCCAGCCCCGCCGTATACGCGATCCGGGTCCCATCGGGTGAGATGGCCATGTCTGTCAGCGGATTCGTCAAGCGGGTGGCGGTCAACCGGAGCGGCGGATTCGGCGCCATCACGTCGGGAGACCCGAGAGACCACACGATGCCGCCGACCACGAGACCGCCGACGATGGCGCTGGCGAGCATCGTCGACAGGCCGGCGCGCCGAGGGGTGGTTTGGCCGGCCGTCAGTGGGTCGACCTTGGGCTCGGGCACCGCGACGGCGCCGCCAAGCCCCACGCGCGCCTCGCCGATGTCCCGCAGCCGTTGTCTCGGGTCGCGGTCGAGGCACCGGCGGAGCAGTTGCCCCATCGCCGGCGGTGTCTCGACGGGGAGCGCGTCCCAGTCGGGGTCCCGGTCGATCACGCGAGCGAGCGTCTGCGACACGTCGTCGCCCGGGAACGGCTTCGCGCCGGTCAACATCTCGAACAGGACCGCCCCGAACGCCCAGATGTCGGCGCGCTTGTCGACCGGCTTGCCTCTGGCCTGCTCGGGAGACATATACGCCGCCGTCCCCATGATCACGCCCATCTGCGTGGCCGCCGCGGTCAACGTGGGTGACTGACTCGGATCTCCCTCGGACGCCGGGTCCAGCGCCTTCGCCAGCCCAAAGTCGAGGACCTTGACGGTCCCATCGGCCCTGACCTTGATGTTCGCGGGCTTCAGGTCGCGATGGATCACCCCCCGCTCGTGCGCGGCTTCGAGGGCCTCGGCAATCTGCTTCGCGATGGGCAGGGCGTCATCCATCGGAACGGGCCCTTGCCTGATCCGATCCGCCAGGGTCGGCCCCTCGATCAGTTCGAGGACCAGCGCCGTGGTGCCCTCCGCCTCTTCCAAGCCGTGTATCGCGCCGATGTTGGGATGGTTGAGGCTGGCGAGCACCTGCGCCTCCCGCTGGAAACGGGCGAGCCGGTCCGGATCATCGGCGAAGGCGTCCGGCAGAATCTTCAGCGCCACCTGGCGGTTGAGCGTCGTGTCCGTGGCCTGCCAGACCTGTCCCATGCCTCCCTCGCCGATGAGGGCGGAGACGTCGTAGTGGCCGAGGCGGGTGCCAGGGGATAGAGGCATCGTGTCGAGGTCGCGGCAGGATCGGGCCTCAGCTCACATTGGTCCAATCGAACGCGTTGAGCTGGGCGTAGGTATTCTCTTCCTCGAACTCCAGCGGCGCCGCGCCGGTCGCTTTCATCGAGACCGTGTTGCCCATCTCGGCCTCCTTGTATTCAAAACCCGCTGGCAGGACGATGCGCGCCCGTTGTTCTTCCCCGGTCACGGGATTCATGATCGGTTCGACCTGCACGTCGGCCCAGTTGGGCAGGTGAACACGGCCGCGGCGGGCCTCCCGATCAATGTCCCAGTCCATTTTCGTCACGACGGGGTCTCGTTTGTGAGGACAGATGGCGCTATAGATCTCGAAGGGCATCCCGCCGAACTCAGCGGTATTGATTGACGTCAGGGCCTGGCGTTGAGGGTCGGTCGTGCCTTCATCGACGATCAGTTGCATGGTCCCGTCACCCTCATGTGGCGCCCCGGGCAACGAGAACAACCACCCGAACGTGACGCGGTCGAGGTTCGTGTCGCCAAAGTGGCCCCGATCCACTCGAAACATCACGACCCCTCGACAGTGACCCTGCGTAGGCGCCGCGTTGAACTGGCAGGGGCATCCCCACGCGCAGTTGCAGCTCCCGAGTTCTTCCCCTTCGATCCGCCAGAGCGTCTTCATGGACATGCCTCCTGTGTTGATTGTTCCCCGCACCGCGAGCCGCAGATGGATGCTCACGCCGCCGCCAACCTGCGCAAGGCCCCTCAGGGGGCGGTGCTATGGGCGCCGGCTGATTATGCCACCGGGAGGGGCCAGTTACATGGCGACCAGAAGGAGCCACGGCCCCTGGGAGGGTTGCCGGGAAGCGACCGATACGATTCGGAAAGGTCTCCAAGTAGACCTCGAAGACACCAGACTCGTCGGATGCGTAGGCCAGGTGTAACGTCCGGCCCCGCGGGGGGGGCGCCACGCGCGCGGGACGGCGGGGTTGCCAGTTCCGCTCCAACGCCTCCCAGGGCCGCCTGAGGCCAGAAAGACAGGCGGAGAAAGGCTCTTGACTTTCCTATGGGACCCGCACCCGCCGCGCAGCGAGCTGAAGATGACCTGGGTTCCATCGGGTGCCGACAGCGGATCCCGGTCGGGCGCCGGGTCGGTCGTCAGTCGGCGGAGCCCGCCACGCGCCACGTCGGTCAGCCAGATATCGGCGTTGGCGTCGTCGCCCCATCTCTGGTCGTTGAACGCCACCTGGCGTCCATCGGGCGAGAGACGCGGTCCGCTGAACTCCCCGGCCTCCATTGGCAGCGGCTCGACCGCCCCTTTCCGGTCGATCCAGTTCAGACTGGCCGCGGTCGAGACGATGCCGCCCCGCACGTACGTCAGCGTACCGGTGTCCGAGATGGCGAACTGGACGGCCCCGCCGCCGGTCATCGTGACCACATCCGGGACCACGGCCACTGCCGACCCGGTGACGGTGAGCGTGTCGAGGTCGAACGGCGCCGCCCACAGCGCGCCGTCGCGCTGGAACACGAGGTGTCCGGTCGGCAGATACCGGGGGCCACTGCCCCGGAGCAGCGTCGATCCCGGGCCACCGGCCAGCGGCTTGACCGCCACTTGCGCGGTGTCGAGCGAGCCGGACCACACGGTGTAGAGCACGGCCCGGCCGTCCGGGGTCACGTGGGGCCACAGATGGTCCTGCACACCGGCGTCGTCCTCCACCGTCGTGATCGGCTCGGGCGTGCCCCCCTCGGCCCCCACGCGCATCAGGCCGCCGTTGCGTACCGTGAAGACGATGTCGCCGTCCGGATGCCAGCTGCCGCCCGAGGCGATCCCGGGCGCCTCGGCGATGGTGAGCGGTGGGCCGCCCCTCGTCGAGACCCGCTTCAGAAGATTTTCGGCGACGAACGCAATCCACTCCCCGTCAGGTGAAAAGAATGGCGCCCGGGCACCCAACGAGCCTGGGACGGGCATCGGCTCAAGCGCATCGAAGTCCTGGCGATACAGCTGGCCCGCACCGGCCTGCTCGGGCTGGCCGACATAGACCAGTGTGCGGCCGTCTGGCGACAGCGCCAGAGACGAGCCGGGCCCGGCAGAAAAGGTCACGTCGGTGGGTAACTGCATGGCGAACCGCGAGACGGCGGCCGGCGGGGCCGGTCCCGGGTTGGTCAGGGCCGAGGCGGTGAGGATGCTACCCGCCACGGCGCCCCCGAGCCAGGGTACGGCCTGTCGCCAGCCCCGGCCAGGGGCACCGACGGCCAGTGGCGGGTCGTCGACTGGCACCGGCCCCGCGGCGGCTTCCTCGAGCGCGACTCGCGCTTCGCCGATGTCGCGCAGTCGGGACCTCGGGTCCCGGTCGAGACAGCGCCGGAGCAGCCGCGTGACGGAGGTCGGGGCCGATGAGGGCAGTGCGGTCCAGTCGATATCGCTCCGCAACACCGAGGCCAGGGTGTCCGAGACAGACGGCTCCGCGAACAACGTCCTCCCCACCAGCACTTCGTAGAGGACCGCTCCGAAGGCCCAGATGTCGGCCCGTCGGTCCACGGCCGAGCCGCGGGCCTGTTCCGGCGACATGTAGGCGGCGGTTCCGATGATGACCCCCATCTGGGTGGCCATCGCGGTGATCGTGGGTGACGCGTTGGCGGCGCCCGGCGCCACCGCGTCGAGCGCTTTGGCCAGCCCGAAGTCGAGGACTTTGACGGTGCCGTCGTTCCGTACTTTGATATTCGCCGGCTTGAGATCGCGGTGGATCACCCCGGCCTCGTGCGCCGCCTCCAGCGCCTCGGCGATCTGTCTGGCGATGGGCAGCGCCTCGTCCATCGGGACTGGCCCACTCGAGATCCGGTCGGCGAGGGTCGGTCCCTCGACCAGCTCCAGCACCAGCGCCTTCGTCCCCTCGGCTTCCTCAATGCCGTAAATAGCGGCGATGTTGGCGTGGTTGAGGCTGGCGAGCACCTGCGCTTCTCGCTCGAACCGGATGAGGCGCTCAGGGTCATGAATGGTGCAGCCGATTATACCGAGCCCGGCGCCAAAGGCGCGTGGTCACGCCTGCAACGCCTCCCACTCGCGGAGCCGGAGCGCTCCGGCCGCCACCCAGGCACCCGAGTTCGTGATGCTCAGCGTCCGACGTCCGACGCCCTTGCCGCCGCGCGGGCCGTCTCGGCTTCTGGTGCCAGGAGAAACCCAGCTCGCTCGAGCTCATCTACCGCGGTCACGAAACGATCGACGAACGTGGCGTGATCCGGATAGAGCGCCCGGAGCGTCGGAGGGTCGAACGGTCGCGTGTGACCGAAGAGGCGGCAGAAGTTCAGTCCACCCGGTCCCCCGGGGGCCACGGCGTTCTGCAGGCCGTCCAGCGTCGCCGTCGGCGCTTCGACCTGCGGGAGCCGGACGCCCCCGATGGCGTGGCCGTGCGTGTCCCTCCGGATCGGGTCGGCGGCGTCCGGATCACCCAGTTCGATGTCCACCGACTGTGGGGGCACGACGCCCGATCGTACCCAGTCGGTCAGCCGCCGGAGGCCCGCCTTCACGAACGCGTCGTGTGGGGCGGTGTTGATCGGAACCTCGCACCCCGGCCCCATCGGCAGCTCGTCGCCGGGCCCGACCACCCAGCGTGGCTCCTCGGCATGCGCGGCCCCCGCGAGCTCCCAGCGTCGGTACACGTCGCTCGCCGGCTGACGCGTGTGGTGCGCGCCCAGCGTCACCATGTCACCGCCCGTGACGAGGTCGAAGACAGGAACGTCCAGGTCTTCCCGGATCCAGGCGCCCGGAGGCACGGAGGGAGCGTCGGCGGCCATGCCCTCCGCCCGGAGGCCGGCCGCGTTCGCGCCTCGGCTGTGTACGAAGTAGCCGTCGAAGAGTTCGTCCCGCGGGTGAACGGCGTTCACGTAGGTGACGAGTCTGAATGCCGACTGCGACCGGCCCGTGGCGATCACATGCTGGGGCCGCAGACCGCCAAGCGGCCGTGCACCATCAGTCCGGAGCGCACGAGCCGCGTGCGAGAAGATATCGTAGGAGAAGCGGTCACCGGGATGCTCTAACGCCGCGTACCGCTCGGGATCCCATGACTTCAGCCCAGTGCCCGGCGCGTGCACGCCGACGGCCTGGGCGCCGACGCCGACCCAGGCGTAGCCGCCGCGCACGATCTCCTCGGCCATTTGCATGTAGTCGGCCGCTCCCTCGGCACGCCCCGAGACGTTGAGCCACTCCACGAGGACGACACCGTTGAACGCCTCGGGCGCCGGCAGGCGCACGAGCATCCGCACGGCGAAGGGCGCGCGTTCCGCCGGCGTGACCTCCCAGCGCCCATCCGATCGCCACTCGTTCGCACGGGTGTAGGCGGTCGCCGTCCCCGTCAGGAACCACTCCGCTTCGCCATAGCCCACAGGGGCCCCACCAGCGCCGAATCCGCCGAACGGCTGGCCGCGCTCGCCACCGGACACCGGCCCCTCGACCGCGACCGTGGCGGGAGCCTGTGCTCCCGTTGGCAGCGCACAGACATACGCGAAGGCCACGAGACCCGCCAGCGCGAGCGTCGTACGTGTCGGAGTCATCGCATCACCTGCGCCTACTGTCTTGAGAGTCGCGACGTGGTCTACGGGACAGGCACTCGTTCGAGCAGTTCTTGATCCCAATTGAGGACGACGCGGAACGAGTCGGTCGTGGTCCCGCCGGTGTCAATCATGACGAAGCGTGCGCCGTCCGGCGCCAGATCGTACAGGCGCCCCTCCGGTCCTGCCACTCCACCGGCATAGCCGCCCCGGAACAGCACGGTCGGCGTGCCCACGCTGAACTCGGGCTCGGTCTGGACCGAGACGGCGATCATCGCGTCTCGATTACGATAGAAGAGCTCTGAGCCATCGGGTGACCACACCGGCGAGATGCCCCCGTCGACCGAGACGAGGTGTCGGCCGTCCTCTACGTTGGGAAACGGCCGCACAAAGATCTGTCCCGGCACGGACTCGTTCGACGAGTAGGCGATCCAGCGGCCGTCCGGCGATACCGCCGGGCGGAACTCACCAAACTCGGTGGCCAGCAGCGGCTGGACGGTGCGGTCGCCATCGACGTCGACGGTGAGAATGTCGGCGGTTGGCGACGACTCGTTGACCACCAAGGTGCGGCCGTCGGCCGACCAGCCGTACGGCGTGAGGAGAGGCCCCTCCACCAGGGACTCGGTCTGCCCGCTTCCGTCGCTGGCGCGCCACGCCAGGCCGGTCCCGGAGTTCCAGACGACTCGCTGTCCATCGGGCGTCCATTCCGGCCAGGTGCCGGACTCGGCGCCCAGCGTCAACGGCGTCTGGCTTCCCCGATTCAAGTCGTGCACCCAGATTTCGGTACGGCTGCCGTGGCGCTCCATCACCAGTTTCGAGCCGTCCGGCGCCACGCGCACTCGCCGATAGGTCCCGACCGGCACATCAATCGGTGTCTCCTGTCCTTGCCGGTTCACCCACACGAGACGGCTTTCCGCATCGGTACGCGTGACATACACCAGGGTCCCTTCGGACGACACCGTGAACTGCGCCGAACCGGTCTCGGTGGACGTCATGCGCACCGGGTTGACCACCGGCACCGCCGCGCCCAGCACTCGTGGCGGGTCGACCCCGAACGCGACGGCCAGCACGGAGTCGCCGAGCGCGTACACCAGGTGCCCGCTCGGCAGGTACCGTCCATCCATCCCCCGATCGACCAGGACCGTGCGCTCGCCAGTACTGATCGATTGTGCGACGACCCGCGCGAGCGGCCAGATGCTGTTCAGGTCGCGCACTGTAAAAAGCACGTGCTCTCCTCCCGGCAACAGCTGCGGTTGGTGCAGCTGTTCACCGTCCTTCGCCTCGAAGAGGAGCTCCGGAGTGCCGCCTGTCCCAGCGACGCGCCAGATGCCGCCTACGCCCCGTGAGTACAAAATGTTGTCGTCCGGCCCCCAGGTCACCCCCCAGGGCTCAGCTGGTACCTCGGCGATCCTGACCGGGCTCCCACCGCTGGTTGAGACCTTCCGCATCTCGCCGTCGGCAAAGAAGCCGAGCCAACGGCTGTCGGGCGAGAAGAACGGCTCAACGGCGCCGAGCGTGTTTGGTAGCGCGACCGCGGTCTCCTGAGCCAGCTCGCGGATCGACAGACCCGGCACGGTGACATACGCGACGAAGCGGCCATCTGGAGAAATCGCCAGCGCGTGGCGCCCGCGCGCGTTCGCGTCCAGCCTCTCGTCGTCCGGTACGTTCATGTCGAATCGCGACACCGCGGAGGGCGCTGGTCGTGTGACCGACCAGGACGCGGCAGCGGCTACCGCCATCAATGCCAACGCCATCGAAACGGCCGCAGCCGGTCGCTGCCAGACGCGCAACCGATGCGCCGCGTGGGCGTCGCCACCTGCGGGGCGCACGGAGGAGGCGAACGCGCCCGCCATCGCCAGGCCGACGTCGCCAATGTCGCGAACACGTCGCTTCGGGTTCTTTTCGAGACACTGACGCAAGAAGCCAGCGAGTATGGGAGGCGTGTTGTCGGGGAGCGCGGTCCAATCGGGTTCGCGGTCGATGACACGCGCCAAGGTTTCCGACGCATCGCTGCCGGCAAAGGGCCGTGTCCCTGTCAGCATCTCGAACAGGACCGCACCAAAGGCCCAGATGTCCGCACGCTTGTCCACCGGCAACCCCCTGGCTTGTTCCGGTGCCATGTAGGCGACCGTGCCGATGACCATCCCGATCTGGGTCGCGGCGGCGGTCAGCGAGACCGTTGGTGACCGTGACTGGTTCGGATCCGGGGTGCCCGTCTCGAACGCTTTCGCCAGCCCGAAGTCCAGTACCTTCACGGTCCCGTCGTCTCGCACCTTGATGTTGGCGGGCTTGAGATCGCGGTGAATGACTCCGGCCTCGTGGGCCGCCTCCAACGCCTCGGCGATCTGTTTCGCTATCGCCAACGCCGCATCGAGCGGGATGGGGCCCTTCGAGATCCGGTCGGCGAGAGTGGGCCCTTCAACCAGTTCCAGCACCAACGCCCGCGTGCCCTCGGCCTCGTCTTCCTCAATGCCGTAGATGGCGGCGATGTTCGGGTGGTTGAGGCTGGCGAGGACCTGCGCCTCCCGCTGGAACCGGGCAATGCGATCCGGATCGTCGGCGAAGGCGTCAGGCAGGATTTTCAGGGCGACCGGACGGTTGAGCTGGGTGTCGGTCGCCTGCCAGACCTGTCCCATGCCGCCTTCGCCCAGCAGAGAGGTGACGTCGTAGTGGCCGAGGCGCGTGCCAGGAGTTAGGGCCATGAAGCTTGTGGCCGGATTATACCGAGCCTGCCACCAAGTCAGGTCGGGTGGCAGCACTTTGATCGTGACTTGGCGATCGCGGCGCGGGTCCTGGGCCGTGTAGACGACACCCATGCCGCCGTGGCCGAGCTCACCTGGTGATGCGATAGGGGCCGAGCGACGAGCCTGGGCTAGCAGCCCGTGGTGAAACCCCGCGTTGCACCGAGAACGGCGCTGGGCGGGCCTGACCAGGCGCGATGAGGAAGCAAATTGGGCATTTGTGACCGAAGAGCAACGCAGTTCAGGCGCGATGCAGCGCCGTTCGAATGCAGCGGGGCTTTCACCACGGGCTGCTAGGTCTACGCGTCCCGCGGATCGGTGAACCCGCCATCATGGACCATCCAGGCCGCCAGGCTCGGCTCCAAGAGATCCGTGACCAGCGTTTCGTAGCGCCTGACTTGGTCCTCCGTCAGCACGCCGTCCCAGCGCCGGTTGGTCCCTTTGTGAAAGAAGTTGGTCGTGTCCTTCCAGAGTCCCTTGTCCGCGCCGGGCGCCCGCTGTTGGGCGTTGCCCTTCATCTCGTCAAAGGTCACCGAGTGGACGAGGTTCGGCCAGATCGATTCATCAATAGGAATGTCCAGATAGCTCGAGATCCGGCGCATCTGACCGTCGAGATCGTCGAGGAGATCGGCAAAATGTACGAAGAGAATATTGTCCAGGTGGCGAAAGTCCCACCAGGTTTGCGCGTGATAGTGATGGGACCAAAAAGGGTACCCATCGCGCTCCCAGGCGAACTGGGATGTCGTCAGCCAATCATCAAACGCGGCATTGATGTCTGCGGGCGGCAAAGGGAATGGGGGCCCCTTGCGAGCCGGATTGCTATTGAACGCGTCAATCATCTCTGGCCGCAGGTTGTTCCAGTGGTTCCACGCCGACATCCAGACGTCGCGCCCGTCCCGGCCTACATAGATGTACTTGGTCGAGGGGCGATACGGGATCGCGTCCAGCGGTAAGTGCGTTTTGAGATACCGTCGATGCGGGATCGCGTCGAGGCGCGCGACCACGTCCTCCACCGGCTCGAAGAGGGCGTCCAGCCAAGGCGACAGGTCGTCGAGTGTCCCCGGGGGATCGGACGACTGGAAGACGAGCGCGCCACAAATGCCTTGGACCCAGGTCGTCCCGGCTTTGTATGACGTCGAGATGATGATGTCGTCCTCGCGAGGCGCCAGCGCGTTCCAGCGCTCGCTCTCGATGAAGACGTTCTGGTAGTGGCGCTTCACGGTCGGTATGCCAGTCATCTCTCATCTCCCTCACGCGACTGGTGGTTCCCACCGGAGCCGCACTACGCCGCATCGTGCCCCGTTGGACAGGCATGCTACTCCACTCTACGGAATTGGCACTCGCTCAAGCAGCTCTTGGTGCCAATCGAGGACGACATTGATTTCATCGCGCCCCGCCCCGACGTCATCTGCGTCCCCGGTTCCGATGACGAGGAACCGCTGCCCGTCCGGCGAGAGGTCGTAGTACTGCATGGGAGAAGGCTGGGCGTAGTATCGCCAGTCGAACAGGACCTCTTCGGTCCCAAAGACCAGCACGGGTGGGTCGCTGTTGGTGGTCTCGACCGTCACCCGCACCACGGCCGTTGGCGGTGCGTTCGGCGCGCGGAGATAGAACAGCTCGCGACCGTCCGCGGACCAGTGCGGGCGGTAGCCGCCGCCGACCGAGATCTGTTGCCGGCCCTGGAGCTCGGGAAACCGCTGCACGTACAGCTCGAAACGGCCCGATTCTGTCGAGGCGTAGGCGAGCCATCGCCCATCGGGCGAGATCGCCGGTGAAAACTCGTTAGCGGGTGTTTGGAAGAGCGGTTCCCAGGTGCCCGACCCGTCCGTCGAGACCCTTACAATGTCGCGCCCCGTCTCCGAAGAGTCAGCGGTCAGAAACAGGGTCTGGCCGTCGGGTGACCAGTCGTAGGGCACAAGGTCGCGCAGTCGCTCGTCGGACAGCAAACGTTCAGGGGGGGCGCTGCCGTCGGCGGGCTGCCAGTAGAGGGTCGCCCGGCCGTCCTCGTGTGACACGAACGCCACCCGTCGTCCGTCAGGGGTCCAGAGTGGGTGCGTGTCGTCGCCCGGGTGTGTCGTCAGGCGGGTCAGTGTCCCGCGCGCGAGCTCGGCCACCCAGATGTCCCGATTCCCACCGCTCCCACCGGCGACGACAGCGGCTCGCAGACCGTCCGGTGACAGGCTCAGCGTGTCGTAGTCACGCGAGGGCAGGGAGAGTACCTCTTCCACGCCCTCGCGATCGACCCAGACGAGCGAGCGGCTGTCTGGCGACCCGGTGCCCGGGATGTAGACCAGCGACCCGTCGTCGCCGGTCGCGTAGTGCACGGCCCCACTGACGTCGACCCGCACCCCTTCCACGACCGGCGTGGGTGTCCCCACGATTTCGAGCCGGGTCCGATCGATCGGGACGGCCCACAAGGCGCCGCTCCGGACGAAGACGAGGTGTCCGGTACTCAGGACGCGCCCGGCCGAGGCGTTGGATACCAGGGTCCGGCGCGCGCCGGTCTCTCGGTAGAGCACTTGCAACTCCGAGGTGTCCTGGGGTCCTCCCGACAAGCTGAAGATCACGGCGTCGCGTTCGACGATCACCTGCGGTTGAGCCGACCGCCGCCGGTCCTCCGGTGTGAACAGCGCTGTCGGCTCTCCGCCCGCCGCCGGAATCTGCATCAGGGGGCCGCCTGGTCTGCTGGATCCAAAGACGATGGTGTCATCCGCGGCCCAGTCGGCACCGCGTATGCCGCCGAACGCCCCCGCCACGTCCATCAGCGTCTGCGCCGGTCCGCCCGCCAACGCAACCTTCGCCAACCCGCCGTTCGGGTCAAAACCGACCCACTGTCCGTCCGGGGAAAAAAACGCCGTCGTACTGTCCTCGGTTCCAGGGATCGGCGTGGCCTCGAACTGGTCGATCGGTCGGCGAAAGAGTTGCTGGACGCCGTTGCGCGCTGCCCGGTAGACGAGTGTCCGACCATCTGGCGAGAGGGCGATCACCGGGCCGAGCGGCGTCGAGGGGAGGGCATCGGTGTCGGGAACTGTCAGGGTCAGGCGTGTCGGCCCTGCCGACGGCTGAGCGGTGGCCCAGAAGAGCCGGCTCACGGCCAGACCCGCCGCCAGCGCGAGCATCATCGCGCAGGCAACGACGATTGGACGCTGCCAGACCAGACGCTGGGGTGCGGCGACCGCGCCCACCGCTGGGCTGACCGCCGTCTCGAACGCGCCGTCGAGCGCGAGCCGCGCGTCGCGGACGTCACCCAGGCGCTGTTGTGGGTCTTTGCGCAGGCAGAGACGCATTGTCTGCGCGACGTGTGGTGATACGGACGGTGGCAGGAGCCCGAAATCCGGCTCTCGCTGAAGGACCTGCGAGAGCGTCATCGAGACATCCTCGCCGGCGAACGCCCGACGGCCCGTCAGCATTTCGTAGAGCACGCAGCCGAACGCCCAGATGTCGGCGCGTCGGTCGACCGGTTTCCCGCGCGCCTGCTCCGGCGACATATAGGCCGCGGTGCCCAGGATCACGCCCATTTGCGTGGCGGCGGCGGTCAGTGTCGGTGACAGATCGGGATTACCCGCCGGTGTGGGGTCGAGCGCCTTCGCGAGCCCGAAGTCCAACACCTTCACCGTGCCGTTGTCCCGCACCTTGATGTTGGCGGGCTTCAAGTCGCGGTGGATGACGCCGGCCTCGTGCGCGGCCTCCAGGGCCTCGGCGATCTGCGTGGCGATCGGGAGCGCCTCATCCAGTGGAATCGGGCCCTGGGCGATGCGATCGGCCAGGGTCGGCCCCTCGATGAGTTCGAGCACGAGCGCCCTGACGCCGCCCGAGTGCTCCAGCCCGTGTATCCCCCCGATGTTGGGGTGGTTGAGGCTGGCCAGGAGCTGCGCCTCCCGCTGGAACCGGGCGAGCCGATCCGGATCGTCCGCGAAGGCGTCCGGCAGAATCTTCAGCGCGACCTGGCGATTGAGTTGGGTGTCGGTCGCCTGCCAGACCTGTCCCATGCCCCCCTCGCCGAGGAGGGCGGTGACATGGTAGTGGGCGAGGGTGGCGCCAGCAGTCAGAGACATGAACTGTGCGGTGATGGTCGAGCCATTCTAAGCGGAAGCGGCCCGCTGACCTCAGCTGGTCTTGTTGTGTAGCATCATCTTTACTGGGACAATGCTGGCAATGTCCGCGGTGCCGCCAGAGAAACGTCACCGCGTCGACTGGACGGGTACTGAGGCTGACACGTGCCCTATCGAACCACTTGACAATCGGTCGTTCGTCGTCCGCCTGCAGTTGCTCGACGAGCGCGCCCGCAGTCTGACCATCCTTCGCAAGGCGTTCACGGAACAGCAGTCGCATGGCGAGCGGACTCCTCGAGATTCTGAATCAGCTTCACGACCATCACGTTGAGTTCGTGATCGTTGGTGGAGTGGCCGCCTCCCTCCACGGCGGTTCGCGCGTGACGTTCGATCTCGACGTCGTACCCAAACTGACACCAGAGTCCTGGCAGGCCGTCGTCGACCTGTTGTGGTCGCTGGGGGCGCGTCCGCGCATTCCGGAACCGGTCGATCGGATACGCGATGTGGAGCAGGTTCGTCGATGGCGTCGAGACAAGGGGATGCTGGCGCTGAATTTTCGGACGCCAGACGGGAGCACAGAAGTCGACTTGTTGGTGAGCGAGAGCGACGGCTTCGATGCGCTCCGCCGGCGCGCGGCCAAGGTCACCCTCGACCAGCGGTCGTTCTTCGTGGCGTCGATCGACGACTTGGTATCAATGAAGGAGCGCGCGGGCCGGCCACAGGACCTGCTGGACATCGCGGAGTTGCGGAACATCCAGAAGCGGCTGGGTTGAATCAACCTCGCGACCTGTGCCGCCACGCGAGTCTTTCCGGCGTCGGCGCGAGGCGTGCGAGGTCGCTGGCTGTTATAGCCCTATGCGCCGGACGAGTGTCGTGAATCGCGGGTCTGGCCGGAGATCGTCCAGGACTTGAAAGTCCGTCAGCGAGTAGGTCAGCCAGTAGTCGTGCGCGTCGAGCGCACGCTCCAGCAAGGTGAAGGCCTCATCCAGCTGGTTCAGCCCCGCGTAGACGTAGGCCATGGCGACAGCGGGCACGTAGTGCGATTCCGCCCGCGCACGAAGGGTTGCGAGCTGTTGGCGCGCCTCGTCCTGACGTCCGGCTCGAGCCAGGGCGTTCCCCAGGAGACCGATCGTGTAGGGCACCTCGGCTGATGCCACCACGGCGCGCTCGAACGTCGCGATGGCCTCATCCAGATGTCCGGACGCCGCGTGGGCTTGACCGGCCAATTGGAGCGCGTACCAGTAGTCGGGAGCGACGTCCAGCGTCGCTCGCGTCTGCTGCAGCGCCCCGTCCCAGTCCCGGTTGCCCAGGAGCGCCTGTATGAAGCAGGCATTCCAGAGCGGCCCGAGCGGGTCCAGCTCGATGGCCCGCCGAAACATCGCGATCGATTCCTCGTGACGCCCGATGACGCTCAGCAGCACCCCGCAGACATTGCGCAGGTGCGCGGATCGTGGGTTCAACGCGATGGCGCGTTCGCACCCTGACGTCGCCGTCGCCCAGTGCCATTCGCCCACCCCATCCACGATGGCCGCCAGCACCGCGTGCGCGTCGGCCAGGTCCGGGTCGAGGCGGATGGCCGTTTCCAGATGCGTCCGCATCGTCGGTAGGTCGGGCGGTTCGCGTCCCAGCATCGGCCACGACGCGTGCCAATGCCCCAGGCCCCAGTGCGCGAGGGCGTAGTTCGGGTCGTTCTCGACGGCTTGCTCGTAGAGGCCGAGCGCGGTCCGGAACCCTTCGTCCGTCCAGCGGGTCCAGGCGTGGTGCGCCTTCAGGCAGAGCCGGTACGCCTCGGCGTTATCGGTCGACCGCTTCAAGACGGCCGCTTTCTCCGCGCCAAGCAGCGTCACCTTGAGCGCCTCGACGACGGCCAGGGCAATCTCGTCCTGAATCTCGAAGATGTCCTCCAGCTGCCGGTCGTATCGTTCCGACCAGAGGTGGTAGCCGTCAGTCACTTTGACGAGCTGGGCCGTGATGCGCAAGCGGTTGCCCGCCTTCCGGACGCTGCCCTCGAGCACGGTACTGACGTTGAGTGCACGGCCGGTCTCGCGCAGATCGCCGGTCTTGCCCTTGAACGAGAACGCGGATGTGCGACCCGCCACTTTGAGCCGATCCACCTTGGCGAGCGCGTTCGTGATTTCCTCGGCAATGCCGTCGCAGAAGTACTCCTGTTCCGGATCGGCGCTCATGTTCGTGAACGGCAAGACGGCGATGGAGGGTACGTCTCGCTCGCTTGCCCCCGGGGCTGCCGTCCCGGTCAGCGCCCGTAGCTCCTCGAGCAGCTCAGCCATGGCCGGATACCGCTGCGTCCGGCTCTTGTGCAGGGCCCGGCTGACTGGCCCGTGCGCTGCCGACGCGTCACCGGCCAACGCCGGCGGCGGGTCCTGTTGGATCGACTGCGAGAGCGTCAGGAGGTTCTCACCCTGGAACGGCGGCTGCCCGCTCAGCATCTCGTAGAGCACCACCCCCAACGACCAGATGTCCGTGCGGTGATCCACATCCTCACCACGGGCTTG
>CALBET010001016.1 GCA_937888665.1 uncultured Acidobacteriota bacterium | reverse complement strand
ATCGGCAAACCGGTCATGATGCGGATCTCCAGACGTGAGGAGAATGCCATCGGCCGAGCTCGTCCTGGCGTGCAGGCCCGCATCAAGCTGGGCATGCGGCGTGACGGTAAGATCACGGCGCTGGACATTCACTGCGTCGGTGACCAGGGTCCCTACGGGCGCTCCGGTGACGCCATGAATGTGGCCGGCATCGGCTCGTTGTGCTACCAGCCGACCGCAGTCCGCAACCGCGGCACGAACGTCTACACCAATACGCCGCCGCGCGGCCCGCAACGGGGGCCGGGTGGTGTGCAGTCGATGACCATGCTGGAGCCGATCGTGCAGAAGGCGGCCAAACGGCTTGGGCTCGACCAAGTCGAGGTACATAGGCTCAACGCGCCAGAGGGTCAGGCCAAGTTCGGTCCTCCAGGACAGAATGGCACCCAGGGCAACGTGTCCAGCGCGTTCGCCAAAGAGGCGATCGACAAGGGCGCGGAGTTGTTCGGTTGGACCGAGCGCAAGCAGTTGAGTGGGCGACGCAATGGGTCGAAGGTGACCGGTGTCGGCATGAGTCTGAGTGCGTACTCGGCCGGCGCGTCCGGTGTGGACGGTCTGTTCGTCATCCGGCCCGATGGCCGCATGTATATCCAGTCTGGTGTCGGCAACCTCGGCACCGGGTCGACGTTCGACACGATGCGGGCGGCGGCCGAAGGCATGGACATGCCGTGGGAGAAGTGCGAGGTTGCCTGGGGCAACAGCGCGCTGAACCTGCCCTGGAGTGCTTCACAGGGCGGCAGTTCGACGACCCACGCGCACACGCGAGCGAACTGGGCTGCGGTCGAGGACGCGACGCGGAAGTTGAAAGCGATCGCGGCGAATGACCTCGGTGGTTCGGCGGACAGCTACGAAATCAGCGGCGAGCGGGTTCATCGTCGTGGCAACCGTTCGCAGGGCCTGACCTTCGCGCAGGCGGCGCAGCGCGCCATTGACCTGGGGGGCGAGTACGACGGTCACGAGTTGCCTGAGGACATCAACGGCATGACCACTGCATCGGCCACGGCGCTGGCCGGTCAGGGGCTCATGGGGGTCGCGAAAGACAACTTCCCAGAAGGCGGTGGCCGCATGTCGTTCGTCGCCGGGTTCGCCGAAGTCGAGGTTGATATCGAGACCGGTGATATCAAGGTCATCGACTACGCGGCCGGTACAGATGCCGGCACCATCGTGCATCCGAGGACCTACGCAGCTCAGGTTTTCGGCGGCGCGATTCAGGGGTTCTCGGTCGCGCTGAGCGCGAAGTGGGTCTATGACCGGCGGTGGGGTCTGTTGGTCGCGAAGCGGTTCTACAACAATCGCCCACCGACCATTCTGGACGTCCCTCACGAGCGACCGATGAAGTGGGCCAACGCGGATCTACCGGATCCGTTCAATCCGCTCGGCTCCAAGGGTATCGGCGAGGCCGCGCAGGGCGCCGGGTCCGGTGCGGTGGTGAACGCTATCGCGGACGCGCTGGATTCGCTGGGTGACGGCAAGGGCGACTTCTACCGGTCGCCGGTCACACGAGACATGATTCTGACGATGCTCGAGCAGGCACCAACAGGCCACGACCGGCTGATGGCGCACGTCTAAGGGGAGGCGAGAACAATGGCCGTAATTCGCGACGTAATACCTCAGCTTGAGCTGTTCCAGCCCGGCAGCGCAGACGACGCATTGGCGTTGCTTGCGGAGCACGGGGCTGATGCCTGGGTGTTTGCCGGTGGGCTCGACACGCTCGACTGGTTCAAAGATCGAGTGAAGCGACCGAAGGTGGTCGTTGACATAGGGGGCATCGACTC
>CALBET010001015.1 GCA_937888665.1 uncultured Acidobacteriota bacterium | reverse complement strand
CCGACGCACCGGCACCCGTGGCGACCGACGCTCCCGAACCCGTGGCGACCGACGCACCAGCGACCGGTTCGATCGAGTTGACAATTTCGGCTGCGGACAACGAGGGTTTCTCCACGTCCAAGCTCGAGGCCCCCGCTGGGGTTGAGATCACGGTCACGTTTGACAACAAAGACATTGGCAGCGGAGAGCCCCACAACTGGCACCTATTGGACATGCCCGAACTGGTAAGCACGCCGCTCAAGATGGGACCGGATAAGAGCTCGGTCACGTTCACGGTTGATGCCCCTGGTGAGTACCAGTTTCTCTGTGATACTCACCTCACGGCAATGTCAGGGACCTTTGTTGTTTCCTGAGGGGTTAGATCGGAGACGCTGACGTCTCGAGACGTCGGTTGTTCCGTTTAGGCCCCCGCCGTAACAATATTAGCTACTCTCATAGTTCGGCTCCGCTCAGTACATCGAGCGGAGCCGAGCCGCGTACCCAGCTTTGATGCGGCCGATTTGGCAGGATGGCGACGGGGTGTCGGGAAGGGAACTGATCCGGACGCTGTCGTCACCCAGCGACCAGCAACTCTCCAGATCGCGTCTGTAGTCGCGCAAGTAGTGGTCGGACCAGCGCTTGGTCGAGGTCGTGTTGAGGGGCCGGCACGAACCTGCCAGCCGGTGACCACCTGTTGTCCGGGGGTTTCCAACACGTAGGGGTAGTTGTGGTCAATCGTCCGCGTGAATCGATTGAACAGGCAAGGACCTTTGACTCTGCCATCTGATCGTGCGCACCCTCAAAATGGTCTGAGTACGCTTCAACATGTGACAAACCGCCATCGGCGGGACGACTCACGCGACAGAAAAGGTAGACCTAGATGGATCGCATGAACCGCCGGCCGTGGCGACGTATTGCCTCGATAGCAGCGTTGGCGCTGCTCGCCAGCGGGTGTTCTGGTTTCTTCGGTTCGGCCGACGAAGCCGAAGCGCCTGCCAACGGCACGACCATGGTCGAACCTGATCTCGATTCAGGGGCGACGGTGCTCAACATCTATCTGAGCGACGAAGGTTTTGAGCCGTCGACAATCTTTCTCCCAGCCGGACGACACATCAAGCTGATACTCCGAAATCGAGGGAACGCCGAATACCACTATCGTGTGGCTGGTCTGATCCCCACCTATATGAGCTGGATCCTTGTCCCGACGCTGACCGAAGTCGACATGCTCTCGATGAGCACGGCTGAGCTCGAGGCACTGGGCCTCGACGGTGACATCGCCGACATGGACCACGAACTGCATCACATCAGCCCGCTGTTCGTGCCGTTTCGTGAAGAGTCGCCGGCAGGCATCAAGCCGCTCGCCACAGAGGTGCACGGGTATGTCACGAGAGGCACACTTGATGTGCTCGACTTCTTTCCGACGAACACCGGCACATTCGTCATCGAAGATGTTCTACATCCTGGGATAACCGGCAAGGCGATCGTCTTCGATCCCGCTGGCTCCGGTGCCTGACCGAGGACGACGACTTTGTCGTGGGGGTTCCACAAGTAAACTTTCGGCTGTGCCCGGCCGAACACACCCGCTGAACCCGGTTTGGCGTTACATGAGGAGAACGCAGTGCAACAAGATGTGAGGAGAGTCATGCCCGACCGGAGAATTTGGACGAGACCGCCGTTGGGTTTCCAGACTCATGTCTTCGTACCTGTGCTGATCTCCGCACTGGCACTGATCGCCACCGCCTGTGGAGGCGGAGACGCCGACGCTGGGTTGACATGGACCGTCTCGGCCGGTGCTCCTCCTACCGCTCCGACGACCACGACCGAAGCCCCAGACGAAACTGCGACGCCTTCGACTGAAGCGACCGCCCCTGGCGATGCCGCGACACCGTCGACGACTACAGCGGCGACGGAGACGGAGACGACGACAACGACGCCCGGCGGCGGGCAAGAGCCGCAAGGACCGCCTGCCAATGACGAACTGCTCGCTAAGGGCAAGATCATCTTCGAGGAGACGGCCGGCGGCGTCGGGTGCGCGTCATGCCACGGATTCGACGGGCGCGGCACGCCGAACGGGCCAAACATCATCAGCCTCACCAGGACCGCGATTGCCGGCGCCGCGGGTGGCGGCGTGCCAGACATGGCCGACATCAAGCTCACGGGCGACGAACTCGATGCTGTGGCCGCGTATCTGGCAACGCTGACCTCCTGAATCAACGCCAACGCGTGAACAACATGCGTGATATCTGCGCAGAAAGTTCACTCGTTCAACGCTGTTTGGGTGGGGGCAACAGCAACTGACCGGACGTATGTGACCGAAGCCCTACCTACCGGTAGGTCGGGCGGCTAACCTGTGTGGCGATGAGTTCCGAAACAGTCGTTCTACCGCGCCCGCGCAAACAGTCCCTCAATGATGTGCGGGCGGTGGTTCCAGAGTCGTGTTACCAGCGCTCGTCAAAGCGCGCCGCATGGGCGGTGCTGCAAGCATCGGTGCTGTATGTCGCGCCGCTCGTCGGCCTCGCGCTGACCGACCTGTGGTGGGCCGTGTTGCCGCTGTGGCTGCTCGCCGGGCTCGGTGTGGCTGGGCTGTTCGTGATCGGCCACGACGCGTCACACGGTGCCCTGACCGAGTCGCGTCGCGCCAACCGTTTGATCGCCCAGGTGTGTATGGCTCCCAGCGCCCATGTCGAAGCCGCATGGGACCTCGGCCACAACCGTGTTCACCACGGCTACACAACCCGCCAGGGATTCGACTTCGTGTGGCATCCGATGACCGTCGAAGAGTACCGGGCTGCCGGCAGGGTCGTTCGACTCCGACATCGGCTCGAGTGGTCATGGTTGGGATCGGGGGCATATTTCCTACGGGCCGTGTGGTGGGACAAGATGTGGCGCTTCAGTGCGCCGGGAAAGCGTCACGACGCGATAGTTCGCGATAAGCAGACGCTCGGCTCGGCGCTGGCCCTATTGGCTGGTGCCGCCGTAGTGCTGGGAGCCCTCACCGGTGGATGGCTCGGTGCCTTGTGGGTGCCGTTCAAGCTGATCGTGGTGCCGTTCCTGGTGTTCACCCAGGTAATTGGCTGGACCGTGTATGTCCATCATGTGGCGCCCGAGATCCGTTGGTGGACCAGGCGCGATTGGTCTCAGT
>CALBET010001014.1 GCA_937888665.1 uncultured Acidobacteriota bacterium | reverse complement strand
GTGAGGGTGACATGGCGCGGTGCGAGCGCCTGCTGGAATGCGCGCAGGTGCAACGGCTCGCTGTCGGCGAGCACGCCGTCGAAATCGAAGACCACGCCTGACAGGGGCACTGCTCAGGGCTGGCTCGGTGGCGTCGCCGCGGTGTCACGCTCGGTCGACGGTGGTGCGCTATGAGGCGAGCCGAACCCCGGGGCAAGGCGTTCGCCGGCCGGAATCGGAACCGTCAACCAGTTCTCGCGCGGCGGCACCGGGCATTCCCACGATTCGTCGTAGTAGCAGTTCGGGTTGAATGCTCGGTTGAAATCCAACTCGTAATGTCCGGTGGCCGTGCGAGGAAGCTCGATGTATCGTCCGCCACCGTACGTGTCGGAATCGTTGGTGTTGTCCTTGAACATGATGGACAACGTCTCGATGGAGCGCACGGGGGCCTCGGCCAACGCCGACAGCTGCATGGGTTGACCGTTGAGCGCGAACTTGAGGATGCCCACCCGCTGCATCGGAAAGACCTCGCCCGTGGAGAACGGCATGTCGAATATTTCCTCATCGAGCGACACTTCGAGTGCCGCCGGAACGCGGTAGGCCTGGTCTGGAGCGTAGTAGTGGATCGGGAGCAACGCGCCGCGCCGTTCGACCGGAATAGGCGAGTCAGGCGCTTCGCGGAAGAATTGATCTTTCAACTCGCGCTCTTCGAGCAGCCGCTCCAGCCAACCGGTTTCATCTGGCGGTGGAGCACTGGTGCACCCGACGTGTGCCGCGAGCACCAGGCAGGCCAGCACCAGCCCGCCGACTATGCGGGCGCTTCCGCTCAACCCATTGGGTTTGCCACCGTCCATTGCGTGTGCCCCGAGACTAACTCAACATATATCCTGCCCTGTCGACGACCGCGTCCGCAAGTCGACGTCGCATGGCCACGGTGTTCACGGGCATCACTTTGAGCAGCCGGCGCAACGCGGTGAGGTTCAGGCGGAGGTCGTCGCCTTCGAACATCGCGGCGAGGGCCGACCGCGCGGCGGCGTCAATCCGGCTCGTCGCGTCGCTCACGTAGACACAGGCGGCGTCCCGTTGCAGCGCTGCCGTCTTCGGCGCCTCGGTGGCTGCCTGCGACGCGCGGGCCACCGCGCTGTCGGCGGCGAATGTGTCGATGAGTATGTCGGCGGCCCACGACAGCACTTCCTGTTGGTCCGTCAGGGTCTCACCGTAGCGCTGCATGGCCAGCCCCAACACCATCACTGAGGCCTTCTTGAAGGCGGACACGGCGCGACGCTCGTCGTCGAGCGGCTCGTCCGACAGCTCCGGCAGTGACGGGGGAGCCATGATTTCGTCCTGGAGTTTCCTGGCGGCGGCGATCAATGGCAGCCCACCCTTGAGCGCGCGGCGAATGAGGGTGCCTGGTATCAGCAGCCGATTGATCTCGTTGGTGCCCTCGAAGATGCGGTTCACCCGGGCGTCGCGGTAGTGCCCTTCGGCCGGGTAGTCCTTGACGAATCCGTTGCCACCATGAATCTGGACGTTCTCGTCGAGCACGTAATCGATCATCTCGCTGCCGGCGACCTTGAGAATCGAGCATTCGACCGCCAGCTCTTCCAGCGTCTGCCGGAGAAGCGTTGGGTCGGTCGGGTCGTGGTCTGCGAGCGCGGTATCAAGGAGCCCGGTGGTGCGATAGATCATGCTTTCGACGGCGAACGCCCGCACCACCATTTCACCGAGCTTGTGCTTGATCGCGCCGAAACTCGCGATCGGGCGGCCGAACTGGTGTCGGTCGGCGGCATACCGGGCGGACTCACTGATGGCGACCCGCGCGCCCCCGCTGGCGGCGACCGCCAGCTTGAAGCGACCGTAGTTGAGGGCGTTGAACGCGATCTTGTGTCCCTTCCCAACCTCCCCCAGCACGTTGTCCGCCGGCACGTGAACGTCCTGCAGGATGACCGGCGTCGTGGAAGATCCGTGGAGGCCCATCTTGTGCTCTTCCTTGCCGCTGCTCACGCCCGGGTAGCCGCGCTCCACGAGAAACGCCGTGAACTGCTCACCGTCCACTTTGGCGAACACCACATAGAGGTCCGCGAAGCCTCCGTTCGTGATCCACATCTTTTCGCCGCTCAGCACGTAGCTGCCGTCGTCCTGGCGGGTGGCGCGCGCTTTCGCGCCCAGCGCGTCGGAGCCGGATCCTGACTCGCTGAGGCAGTAGGCGCCGACCCATTCTCCACTGACGAGCTTCCCCAGATACTGCCGCTTCTGCGCCTCGGTGCCGAAGCAGACGAGCGGCAAGATGGCCAGGCCGGTGTGGGCTCCGAAGGTCGACCCGAACGAGCCGCACTGCCCGATGCGGCTGCCCACGACGACCGACGACGCCTTGTCGAGCTGGAGGCCGCCGTACGCTTCCGGCACGTCGGTGGCCATCAAACCGAGCTCGCCAGACCGTCGCAACAGCCGTCTCGCGAGATCCCAGTCCTTCGTTTCGAGCTGGTCGTGGTTCGGCACGACCTCCTTGACCGCGAACTCCTCCGCGGTCTGGTCAATGAGCCGATGCTCGTCGCTCAGCCGCTCTGGTGTGAAGACCGAGCCGGTCGGCGTATCTTCGAGAAGCCAGATGCCGCCGATGATCGTGGGTGCTGTCGGTGTGCTGGTTGTCATGTGAAATACCTCGCGCGAGAAAAGCGGAACTGGCCTTGCCGTCTATCGTGAATCGGTGGTCGGGAGGCTACGTCAGTCGTTCAAAAATACCGGCGGCGCCCATGCCTCCACCGACACACATGGTCACCAGCCCGTAGCGCCCCTTCCGGCGTTCGAGCTCGTAGAGCAGCGACGTGGTGAGTTTGGCGCCTGTGCATCCGAGTGGATGTCCGAGCGCGATGGCGCCGCCGTTGACGTTCAGCTTGTCGGGGTCGATAGGAAGCTCCCGAAGACAGGCGAGGGCCTGTGCCGCGAAGGCTTCATTGAGTTCCACCAGGTCGATGTCATCCAGCGTCAGTCCCGCGCGACTCAGCGCCTTGCGGATGGCCGGGACCGGACCGACTCCGAACCGCTCCGGCTCCACCCCGGCCGTGGCATAGGCGACGAACCGAGCCATCGGTGTGAGGCCGGCCCGCTCGGCTCGTTCGCGCGAGGTCACCACCACCGCGGCGGCGCCGTCACTGGTCTGCGACGAGTTGCCGGCGGTCACGCTGCCCCTGACGTGGAACGCCGGTCGTAGCGCGCCGAGGGCCTCGAGCGATGTGTCTGAGCGTGGCCCTTCGTCGGTGTCGAATACGAACGTGCGCACCGTAGGAGCCCCGCCGTTGCCGTTGGCGGGAACCGCCTCTTGCACCTGGAGCGGCACGATCTCGTCACGGAAGCGTCCCGCCGTGATTGCTGCGACGGCGCGTTGATGGCTCCTGAGCGCGAACGCATCCTGCTCCTCGCGTGAGATCCCCGCTTCACGCACGTGGTTCTCCGCCACCAGCCCGGTAGAGAGATACACGTCCGGATAGTCACGCATCAGGCCAGGATTGGGGGCCACCTTGTGGCCGCCCATCGGAATGAGGCTCATCGATTCGGTGCCGCCGGCTACAATCGTGTCCGCGGCGCCGACCATGATCCGTTCCGCCGCGAACGCGATGGCCTGGAGTCCAGACGAGCAAAACCGGTTGATGGTCACGGCCGATGCTTCCACGGGCACCCCCGCGCGTAGGCTGGCGATGCGCGCCACGTTCAATCCCTGCTCGCCCTCGGGCATCGCGCAGCCCAGCATCACGTCGTCCACTTCGCTCGGTTCGATACCGGGCGCTCGCTTCAGCGCCTCGGCAATGACCGTGGCCGCCATCTCATCGGGTCTGGTCGCTCGCAACGTGCCTTTTGGCGCCTTCCCGACTGCCGTCCGAACCGCCGACACGATTACTGCGTCCGTCATGACTGTTCCTCCGTGCGAAATCTGGCCCGGATCACGTCGCCAACCTCGGCGACTCGTCCATCGAAGAGATGGTTGGCGCCGTCGATGACCGTCAGCGTTTTGGGCTCGCTGATTTCTTTGTATTGAGCCCGCATCTGGGCCACCGGCACGAGCTCATCCTGCTCGCCGTGAATGAAGTGCATCAGTTTTGGGCTCGCGGCCACATCGGCGAAATCGTACCACCCCACCGGCGGGGCAATCGCGAGCAGCGTCGTGATGCGCGAGTCGGCGATGCCACGGCACAGCGCGATCCAGGCGCCGAAGGAGAACCCCCCGGCCCACAGTTCAACGCCGGGATAGGTGGTCGCCGCGACGTCGATCCCCGCCGCGAAGTCATCTTGTTCACCGCGGCCGTCGTCCCACTGACCTTGGCTTGCGCCGACGCCCCGGAAGTTGAACCGGAGGACGGCGCACCCGAGCGCCAGAAACGTCTTGGCGGCGCGATAGACGACCTTGGTATGCATGGTTCCGCCGTGCCGGGGGTGTGGATGGCCGAAGATCATCACCGCACGAGGGCTCTCCGTCGGGTGTTCAAACAGTGCCTCGATGGTGCCGGCGGGGCCGGAAAACTGCCGAATCGGGCTGAGACCACCGGTGCTGAGTGCCATGCTTTTAGTGTCGGCTTAGTGTCGGCTAGGCCGGTCGCCGCAGAGCCTCCGCGTCGCCAGAGGTCTGTGCGACGAACTGCCCGACGACGTCCGCAAAGCGGTCCGGCCGTGTCACCAGCCCGATGTGCCCGGTGCGTTCGAGGGTCTCGTGACGGGCGCCGCTGATTCGATCCGCATACGATCGGGTCCCGGTGACCGGCACGACCCGGTCGAGCCCCGGGTCGCCCGTGACCACGAGCGTCGGGGCTGACGTCTGTCGGCACGCCTGATCAAAGTCGATCGCCGCCAGCAACCGCGCCCGCTCCACCATCCGCGTCGGCGAGCACGGCGACAACGCGACCCGTGCAAGGTGCCGCCCGGCGAAACCGATCCGGTCGCCCACGCTGTCGAATGCCCGCCAGATCTCAGGCCCTAGTCGGAAGGGCGACTGCACCGCGAACAGCGGCGACAGGAGTCGGGGCGCCCGCATATACCACTGGACCCGGCAGCCCGGCTTGAAATCGGGCGACGGTGTGGACACGAGGATCAACGCGTTGGTCCGCTCCGGTCGCCGCGCCGCCCAGTCCAGCGCCACGAGCCCTCCGAACGACACGCCGCAGATTGCCGCGTGGTCTACGCCGGCGTGTGCCAACACCTCCTCGATTTGATCCACGTAGTTGTCGAAGCCGCGGGCCGGGTCGAAACGGCGGCCGCTGCCCGTGTCGCCGGCCAGCGAGAAACTGATGACTCGACAGCGACGCGCCAGGCTATCGACCGCCGGCCCCATCCACTCCCAGCGTCCTTGGATGCCCGGAATGAGAAGCAGCGGTGGTCCGGTTCCGACGTCAATCATGCGAGGGTCACTCTGCTCGTGTCACCTAGTTCCGCAGCGTCTTGCCGGTCTTCAGCGTGTGGCTGATTCGCGCCAACGTCGCCCGCTCGCCGCACAGGCTCAGAAACGCTTCGCGTTCCAAGTCGAGGAGGTACTGTTCGGAGACGGTCGTCGGATGGGGAAGGTCGCCCCCGGTCATGATCCGGGCGATCTTGCGCGCAATCAGGGCGTCGTGGTCGCTGATTCGCCCACCGCGCCAGGCCAGATGGACACCCAGGTCCAGGGCGGCCCGCTGATCTTCGCCTCCCACCTGGATGGCGGTGCGCCGAGCCGGCGCCTGATAGCCATCGTGGACGCGGTCAAGCACCGTCGACTTCGCATCGGCCATCAACCGCTCGCGGTTCATGGTGATGCCGTCGACATCGCGGAGCAGACCCAGTCGTTTCGCGTCAGCCGCGCTGGTCGACACCGTGCCGAAGCCGATCAGCTCGAACGCGCGTTGCAGTCTGGGGAGTGGGTCCGCGCCGGGGCTGGTGGCGTCAACGGCGCGCATGGTCAGTTCTTTGGTTCCGCAGCCGGCGGGGATCAGACCGACCCCGACTTCGACTTGGCCCATGTACGACTCGGCCGCCGCCTGCACCCGATCCGCATGCAGGACCATTTCGCAACCGCCCCCCAGCGTGAGCCCGGCCGGCGCTACCACAACCGGCACCGGCGAGTATCGCAGCCCGATGATCGCTCGCTGGAAGCCCCGCACCATCAAGTCGATCTCTTCCCAGTTCCCCTCCTGCGCCTCGAGCAGCACCATCATCAGATTGGCGCCCGCACAGAAGTTCGGCGCGTCGTTGCCCACGACCAGGCCCTTGAACCGCTCCGACGCTTCGGCGACACCCCCGGTCAGCATCTGGACCGTATCGCCCCCGATGGTGTTGAGCTTCGAGTGGAATTCAACCGCTAGCACCCCGTCGCCCAGGTCCACCAAACTGGCGCCGGCAGTGCGCTTTACGACGCCGCCGCGCTGTATCGCGGTCGCGAGAATCTGTAGATCGGGGCCCGCTGGCGGCAGTGGCGCGGCACGCACGCGGCGCGGGTCCGCGCCCGTGTCGCCTGACCGCGGGCTCAGCCCGGCCCACTCACGGGCCGAGGCCGACAGATCGGCGGTGTCGCCGTCATCGCAGGCCGACAGCACCGTGTCCAGTCCGATGGCGTCGAGCAGTTCGAACGGGCCCAGGTCCCAGCCGAATCCCCAGCGCAACGCCCGATCGACATCGTCGGGCGTGTGGGCCATCGACGCCCCCGCTTCGGCCGCGTAGCGGAGCGTACGTCCGAGCGTCGCCCTCATGAAGTCACCCACCTTGTCGCGCCCGCCAAACAGCGTGCGTATCCGCTTTCCGCTGTCTTCGATCGCCCGGGCCGCGTCAAGCGCGCCGAGGCGGGCGGATTGCCGGGGCCGGTACTCCATCGTCGCCGGGTCCAGCGTCAAGATGGCGGTGCCTTGTGGGCCGCGTTCCTTCCGGTAGAAGCCCTGACCCGCCTTCTCGCCGATCCAGCCGCGTTCAACGAGCTCGGTGATCAGCGGCGGCAAGGTGAACGACTGCCGCTCGTCGTCGGTTTCCAGCCGTTTGGCGAGATCCGTCGCTACATGCGCCAGGATGTCGATGCCCGCGATGTCCATCGTGCGGAATGTGGCGCTCCTGGGTCGGCCCAGCGCCGGGCCGGTCATGGCATCGATTTCTTCGATGGTGAAGCGTCCGCCGGCCAGCTCTCTCAGCACGCAGGCCACGCCGTAGAGCCCGACCCGGTTCGCAATGAAGCCCGGTGTGTCTTTCGTCACCACGACACCCTTGCCCAGCCGTTGGTCGACAAACGCGGACAGTGTGGCGACAACGGCCGGGGCGGTGTCGGGCGTCGGAATAATCTCGACGAGTCGGAGATACCGCGGTGGGTTGAAGAAGTGGCTGCCCAGCCAGTGCCGGCGGAAGTCCGCACTGCGACCTTCCGCGATGTCTCCGATCGGGATACCGGAGGTGTTGGAACTGACAATGGCGTCACCGCGCCGATGCGCCTCCACGTGTTCGAGCAGGGACTGCTTCGCGTCGAGCCGTTCGATGACCGCCTCGACAATCCAGTCGCAGTCCGCGATGGCGGCGAGATCCGCATCGAATCCGCCAAGTGTGATCCGGGCCTGGGCGTCCCTCGTGAAGAAGGGGTCCGGTTTCAGCCCCGTCGCCCGCTTCAGCCCGGCCGCGGCGGCTTCCGCATCGAGGTCCAGCAGCACCACCGGCAACCCCGCGTTCGCGACGTGCGCCGCAATTTGGGCCCCCATCGTGCCGGCGCCGAGGACCGCCACTGAGCGGATGGGGCGAACGGTGGTTTCCGTCTCGGTCATTGCGTCATTCCCCGCACGAACAGGTCGACCACGTCATCGGCCTGGCCGGCCAGCGCGTAGCGCTTCCGGCTGAGTATCCAGTTGGTTGCCATCTCGTCCAGGGCGCCAAACAACGCCTTGGCGGCGAACGTCGCACTCACTTCCGCCCGAAAGCGACCGGCCTGCTGGGCGTCGACAATGGCAGTGCGCATCGCCCGCAGGTAGTCCTGAAACAGGCTGGACGAGAAACGTTCCATAAACTTGATCGACTGTCTCAATTCCACCTGGAATACCACTGCCAGGTCTCGGTCCTCGCCGAGCCGCGCCAGGTGCAACTGCGCCAGTATCCGCAGCCGCTCGATGGGGTCCGCGACATCGGTCAGGGCGTGTCGACCCGCTTCCATCCACTCTCGCATCGAGCGTTCAAAGATGGAGACCAGCAGGTCGTCTTTGCTCTTGAAATACAGATACACGGTACCCGCGGCGATGCCGGCTTCCCGCGCCACGTCGGCCACCTGCGCGTGGAAGAACCCGCAGCGCGCGAACAGCGTGATCGCGGCGCGCAAGATGAGCTCTCGTTTGTCGGCGGTTGGCTGCGTCTTCGAGTGACGGCGGGTTTGGGGCGCGACAGCGGACATGGGCATCAGTTGAAAATGAATGAACGTTCATTCATTATTCCCACCGTCGGCCCGTGCTGTCAACTGATTCGTCGACGAGCACCATGAGTGAAAAGTCGACTGCGGCAAGAAAGAGGGCGATGCTCGGCTCGTCGGACGAGGAGCAAGAAAAAGGGGCGGCGCCCGCTGGCGCCGCCCCTTTCCCTGAGTCGATGGTGTTGATCGGCGGGCTAGAACCTGATTCCGAACGACGCCAGGAACGACCGCAGACCATCTACATTGGGAAGATATTGCGGGTAGTGGTCGACCGAGGTCGCCTCGCCGAATCGAGCATCCTTGATAAAGCCGGTGGGGATGCCAAACTCGTCGAGCGGACTGTCGGGATCGACCGACAAGGTGGTGTTTGCGCCGATCTGCTTGTCGTTGTTGAACACATTGAACATGTCGAACTTGATCCAGGGGCTCAACGAGTCCCAGACCGGGATGCTGTAGTTGATCGAGAGGTCCAGCAGCGCGTAGCCGTCAAACATCTCCGAGCCGCGGCCCTGCGAGAAATAGACGTCCCGACGCCCCGGCGTGTCCACGTATCCGGCGGCCGAGATGATGTCGAGTTGTGTCGAGGTCGGGCGAACGCCATCTGCTCGCAGGCTGTAGGCGCGTCCGGAATTGGCCCGCAGGATCGCGCCGATGTCGACGGTGCCGGCACTCCCGAGGCCAAGATTGTAGACCCCCCAGAGTCTCAGCTTGTGTCGCTGGAAAGCGTCCAGTCGTCCCATGGGGAAGTAGCGGTCAGCGGGAGTCGCTTCCGGATAGTCGAACGCCGCCGAGGAAATGGCCGGCATGTTGGTCGACTCACCCTCGAAGTTGCCTTCGTTCTTGGCCTGGATGGTCCAGGACCCGTCGATCAGGAAATTGCTCGCGACCTGATACCGGCCTTGCACCTCGACCCCGTCGTAGTTCCGCTCGAGGGCATCGGTGTTGCGGTAGGTGACGTTCGAGAAGGTCCCGAGGTCCAGTCCATCCTCGATGATCGTGGTCGACCCGCCGGCGACGGTGACGAAGTCTTCCACGAAATTGCTGGCCCGGCGGTTGATGTAGGTCACCTTGGCGTAGCCCCGGGGGCCGATCGCCCTGCCGCCGGACACCGTGAACTCTTTGGTCAACGGTGACTTCAGATTGTCATCGAAGAAGATGTTCTGCACCGGGAACTCGCCGCCGTACGTCTCGTAATTGGCCGGGTCGAATCCTGGCGCGAAGTCACGACCCTGCCCGTCGGGACCGGTGTAGAACCCGTACAACACGTTTGGCGTGCCGACGTTGGTGTTGGCCGCGAACTGGGACTCGCTGTACTTGCCAGAGTAGTGGCTGTAGGTGGCCTGGAACGACATCTGCCCGTTGCCGAGCGGGTCGTAGGCGACCGCCAACCGAGGTACGACCGCGTTCGTGTCGATGCCCACGATACCTCCGGTCGCGTCGCTGCGGACTTTCTCCGTCCGGATACCGAGATTCAGCGACAGATTGTCGTTCACGGCCCAGTTGTCATTGGCATAGAACGACAGCGTGTTGATGTCGAGCGTCGCGCCTCGCACCGGCAGCCAGTTCTCGATTTCGGTCAAGGCGGAGGGCGATCCGAACAGTGGAATAAAGCGTCCATCAGCATCGAGCGCGGCTCCGCCGGACGCGTCTTCCAGGTACTCGGTGTAGAAGACGTATCCGGTCGACGACTGCGAGTTGCCACCGGTATTGGTTGACTGGAAGTGCTCAAAGCCAGCCTTGATGCTGTGCGAGCCGGCATTCGTGGGCAGGAAGTAGGTGGCACTGCCGGTGACTTGACGGTTGTTCCGGTCTTCCGGGTCGTTCGAGTCGAAGTAGGGCGCGTTGAAGTGGCCGAGGCCTTGTGACACCGTGATGAACGGCGAATCAAAAATGTTCGTCGATGTGCCGCCGGTGTTCCGGAACCCGAACTCGCGCCGCGAGACTTGGCCCTCGACGAACAGGGATGACGAGATGGCCCCGCGATAGGTGGCCACCACCAGATCGTTCGGCAGTGTCCGGTCGATCATCGTCGCCGGGTCGCGGCTGAAGCTGAACGTCGGCTGCTGCTGTGTGGTCGCGTTCCGCATGTAGCTGCCCTCCAGGGTGTGCCCGGGGGCGAGCGATCCGGTGAACTTCAGCTGGTTGCGGTCGTTCTGCAGCCCGCGGTTGTAGCCGATGCCGCTCTCATCGAACGTCTCATCCGAGGCTTCGCGCTGTCGTCGGTTCGCGTAAAAGAACCACAAACGGTCCTGGATGATCGGGCCGCCGAGGGTTGTTTCGTACGTGGTGTTGTCCACGAGGTCGCCGGTGCGCTCGACCTCGTTCTCGACTTCGAACGGGGTGCGGGCCGTCCAGTCCGGCTTGTACAGGTTCGTGCGGAAGCTGCCGGAGAACTGGTTGCCGCCGCTCTTGGTGACCACGTTGACGACGCCGCCGGAGAACCGGCCATACTCGGCCGAGATCCCCGAGGTGAGCACCTGCGCTTCCTCGACCGCGTCCTCGATGAAGAGGTTGTTCGAGGTGCCGAACAGGTTGTCGTTGATATCGACCCCATCAATCAAAAAGATGTTGTCGTAGGCGAACGCGCCGTTGACGACGATCTGACCGTTGTTGGGCGAGTTCGCCGTCAGGCCGGGCGCCAGCTCGGCGATCCGGAACACGGTGCGTCCCACGGGCAGCGTGCCAATCTGCTCGGCCGTGATGTTCTGGCTGATCTCCGTCGACGCCAGCGGCGTCGGTACAACCGCCGTGACCTGTATGGCTTCCGCCACCCCGCCCACCTGCATGGAGACGTTGGCCTCCACGATGCCGCCCAGCGGCACGGTGGCCACCGTTTCCAGCGTCGTGAAACCCCGGAGGGAGAACGTCACCAGATACTCGCCGTTCGGCAGCCCGAGAATCTCGTAGATGCCGTTCAAATCGGTGACGGCTGCCCGCGTGCCTTGCAGGGACTCGGAAGCGGCGATGACGATGACGCCGGGTAGTACCGCGTCGGTGGAGTCTTGCGCCGAACCGCGGAGGGTACCGGTCTGTCGACCCTGGGCCCACGCTTGTGTCCCGGTCGACAGTAGCACTGCCAGGGTCAGGCATGCGACAAACGCCCGAGTGGCTGGGGATTCACCGAGACGTCTCATTGTGCTGGGACTCCTTGCTAGTTCGGGGAATTACCGGCCTCTATTCGTTCCGGTTCTACTACACGTATCGGCAACAGACGCGCCAACTTTTGTCACAGAGGGATGGATCACCCGTAAATAGCTGGGAAAAAAAGAGATGGTCTATTTTTAGGGGGCT
>CALBET010001013.1 GCA_937888665.1 uncultured Acidobacteriota bacterium | reverse complement strand
GTCGAGAGCCAGCGCTTCGTCACGAGCGTTTTGTTGAACTGGTAACTCCATCCTACGGCCGTGACGTGCTGCACCACCCGCGTCTGATCACGCTTGAACCGCGACTGAGTCACCGCTGTGATCGTGCCGCTAAACAGGATATTGGACACCGCGCCCGCGCCGATCTGGATCTCCTCGTTCACCGCGGGCGTGAAGCCGAAGACGTCGAGGCTGGCCGTGCCGGGGTTTTGGTTGACCCGCTCGCCGATGCGTATCGAGTCGCGATCGTGCGCGCTGTTGCGGATGGTGCCGGCAATCGTCAGCGCGCTCTCAGGGCCGTGGAACCCCATCCGCGACGAGCCCATCCGACACGGGGCGTTCAGGCCGGTACCAGACGAGCCGGTATCGCTCATCTTGCAATACATGAGCGCGTCGGTGAGCGCCATTAGCCCATCGCCCCGCTCAGCCCGCCGAGGCGGCCGCGTGTCACCATAACGCCAGCGAGTTTGTCCGCAAGCCGGTTCAACGAACGATCATCCTCGAAGACCGCCCCTTGCGCGTTGACCGTCACGGTCACGGAGCCATGCCGGGGCTGTGGCGACGGAATGCGGTTCCAGGTGGAGCCAGGGACGCGCACCCAGCCCCCAGTCGGGAACAGCTGAGGGATAGCGTTGCTGCCCACCGTCGCCGCCACCGAGTCCTCGCGATCCCGCTCGAACCGCTGCGGCCCGCCACTGCCCGATCCGCCAGTGCCCACATTCGGCCCGCTGAATCGGTCGCCGACAGACGACACGGCCCCACTCGCCCGCGCCGCAGAGCCCGCACCGGCCGCATAGGAGGCCATGGCCCACGTCATCTCGTTCACAGACGCCACCACGGCCGGGGCGACCCCCACGATCGCCTCTTGCGCCGCCGCGAAGGACTGCGCGCTCGCGGTCGCCACGTCCGTCGCCGCCGCCGCGGTGGCCTTCGCCGTCCCGAGGCCGGTCACCACCTCCCGCAGCCGCTCCACCGTCTCGCTATTCGTTACCAACTGGCTGACATGCGCGTCCGCCGAGGCGGTCCATGCCTCCTGCGCCCCGCGCGCCGCCGCGATGGACCGCACCAGCTCCGCATAAGCCCCAGACGACTGTAAGATACTCCCCGGCAGGATGCGCTCGAAAGCGTCGATCGCGAGAAGGTTGACCTCCAGCATCCCCGCGATGGCGCCAGAGACAAAGGCGGCAATCCGGCCGATCCCGGACTGAAACAGGTTGAACCCTGTTTGCACCGCGTCGAAGACGGTCAGCGTGCCAAGGATCGCGCTGTTCAGGAACCCGAATAACTCCGCGGCGGTCGGGAGGTGCTTTTGCAGAATCGCGGCAAACTCGGTCACGCCAGCCGCCACGCCGTCAGACCCGAGCAGGTCATTGAACGCCGCCAAGCTATCCCGCGCCGCCTCGAAGAGCGGCTTGAACGCCTCGCCCACGAGGATATTGACCGTGTCGGTGAACGTGGACGTCACGCCGTCCCATGTCCCGGCCTGCTTCTCCATGCTGCCAGTGAACTTTTCGAGGTCCGTCTTGAACAGCGCGAAGATGTCATCCGCCGATCCGCCCGCTTTCGCCAGATCTTCCATTGCGGAACGGGCCTGCGGAGACAAGACCGCGAGTTCCCCGAGTCGCGCGGCCGCTTCGCCAAACGGCTTACCCGCCTCCAGGTTCGCCACCAAGCGGCCCGTCCACATACCCAGTGCTTCGATGGGCGCCCCGGTGCCCGCCGCCGCGTCACCAATCAGCAGCAGGTTCGCCGTAGTGTTCAGCGCGTCGCCGCCGAACGTCTGAAGAAGCCGTGACGCTTCGATGATCGGACCGGTCTCGAACGGCGTCTTCTTCGCGAACTCAAACAACCCTTCGACGTGTATCTTGGCGCGCTCCGCGCTGCCCATCAGTGTGCCAAATTGGAGCGTCGCGGTTTCCAGGGTGGCGTTCATGCCGAATGCCGCCTCACTGGCGAACCGAAACGCCCGCGACACCCCGGCGATCACCGCTTGCGCCGAGACGAATCCCGCGAACGTGCCGATCATCGACGTGATCGCCGATCCGCCCCGGTCGGCCGCGGTCCCCACGCCCTTGATCTCGCGCTCGACAGTGTTGAGTTTGCGGACGGCGCCCGCCTCATCCACCACCACGTCAATCTTGAGTTTACGGTCAGCCATCTGCGGGCACCGGGGTCAGCAGTTCGCGCATCAGGTCGAGGCGGGCGAGCAGGTCCACGCGGTCCTCGCCGCTCCAGCCGTCGGTCAGCGCGTCAAGCGTATACGGCATGAGTCCCCAGTCTTGCACCACCCGCGAGCCGAGCGTGCTGTAGATCCCCCACGCCTCAAGGTTCACCTGGTCGAGCCCTTCAGCCCGCTGCCGGAGCTCGCAGGCGTCGCAGTCGAACAACCCCGGGTCGCCGTCGAGCTCGTCCGGTGTCGCCCGCTGGCAACACGGCAGGTTCTTACCCCGATCGAGCCACCAGTGCAGGTATTGCCGCAGGCGCGCGAAAGGTCTCAGGCCCGCGCCCGGTCACCTCGACACCGAACACCGCCGCGACAATCTGCACCCGTATTCGGTCGTCGAGCGCCGCGACGGTCTCCGGCGTGCAGACCAGCGGCTGATCGTCCGCGCCGTGCACCCCGCGCCACGCCGTCACGATGTCCGCGCACATGGCGTCCGCCACGCCCTGCTCGTCCACCAGGGGCACCATTCTGTGTGAGGCCGGGTCAGCCACCCGTGTCGTATGGGCATCCCGGTAGGCGCGCGCCTCGGCCTTGGTCAGCACACGGCAGGTAATCACGGCGTCCTCGATCAGTTCACCGCTCACCGGGTCTCTGACGGTGTGCTCGAACGTCTGCCCGGCCCGGCTTGAGCCGTCACCGTTGTGCGTCTGTGTCTTGATGGGCATAAGTTACACCGTCGGATCGGCGCTCCGCTCGCCAGTGGTAATCACGTAGATCGGCCCGGTGCCTGTCATGCCCGTGGGCGCCGCGCTGGTCCCGAAGCAGGTAAACGCCGCCTTGGGCTGTATCTGCGCCCCGCCCGCCGGCACGGGATACGCGGCCGACTGCGTGACGATGTTCGGGAACTCCATATAGAGCGCGTACGCCGTGGCGAGCGTGCCGATCACTGGCCCGGTCCAGGTCAAATCG
>CALBET010001012.1 GCA_937888665.1 uncultured Acidobacteriota bacterium | reverse complement strand
TAAACTCGGCAGGGTGGCTGGAGGACGAAGTGGCATCATCTCGCCTATCCATCTCTGCTCGGCCTTAGTCGACCTGGTCGCTCCATTCGCTGATGTGCTCGACGGCGACCTTTCGGAATCGTCGGCGGAGGCTGATGTTGCCGGGATCATCCTCGGGGAACAAACACCCGGCCCGGCGCCAGCGAGTCCCGTGGCATTTCAACTCCGGTCTGACCAAAGAGTGACGTTTACCTCCTCCGGCAAACGGTAATCAGACTCTTCAAGGCTTTGACCATCGTGTCCCTGGCTGTCGGAGACGTGGTTCGTAGCGCCACCCCAGTGTGTTTCTCGGCGGAAAAATCCGCGCCACTCTGACTGGAATGCCGATGGGTCCCTCTGACGTAGAACGGCCAACCCGAACCGGATCGCTTCGAAACTCCGACGTGAAACCACCCTCGGTAGTCCAACGTCAACGCCCCAGTCACGCCCCAATCCTGATTTTCGAGATCGATTGTTCCCGTCGACGTTTCATCATACGCGAGCCAGGCGTCGCCAGCACGGCTCTCGTGGTACGTCACCTTCACTTTCAGGCGGCACGGTGCTATCGGGCTGAGCTTCGAAGCCGTTCTGGTCGTTCCACGTTCCTTATTGCGCTTCCACTTGTGCTCACTAGTGAACCCTGGAAGTCCCGAGACAAGTGACCGCCAGGCCGCGTCAACGAGCGTCCTTCGCGCCGCCTCTGCTTTCAATCGCTCGGCTTGCGCTCTCTGGCGTTTCTTTTCGATGGCCGCTGCCTTCCGCTTCGCCTCGCGGTCTTTCGCCGCTTGGACGCTCTTGTCTCGTTCGAGCACTTTCAGCGCTGCCGAAATCTGAGTACGCAGCCCCCTCATCCGGGAGGTGACGGCCAGACGATCGCTTGGACGTAGGTCAAAGAACGCGGCGGCGGCGGCGGCGGCACGCCGATACTTCTTGGCCAGGTAGGCGGCCTTGACCATGGCGGGCAGGATTCGCAGGTTCGGTTTTCCGAGGAGGGCAACCACCCGATCGAAGTCCGCGAGGGCGGCATTCGGTTTGCCGGCCGCGAGCTTGCCGAGTCCATTGTAGTACAGCGTGCGTGCCGTCACGTCGCTCGGTGGCTTTGCCCAAGCAGTGCTCGTCGTGAGTACACCGAGCACAAGGATGATTGTGAGGATACGCAGCACACCGTCTAGGGTACACACCGCCAGTCGGGACTGCGACATACGCGGACATGGGCGTCGCGAGTGGTTCAACGGCTGCGCAGACAAAACTGCGGAGCCGACACGGTCCGGCGATATGGCCCGGCTACAACCCGCCCGGTCACATCGATCTCGCCTGCGTCAAACGTGTGAGTTGCCGACCCGCAGTGACCGGAGTACTGGATCGAGTTCGTGAACTTGGCCTTACCACCGGTGAAGTTGCTCAACGTCGAGAAACGCGGTTGCACACGGAACTTGCCGCCGACAGTGATGGCTCCCACCAGCTTACCGACGGAGACAATGGCTAGACTCTCCCTGTAGGGGCTCGCCGCGGTGAAGCTCGCGCTTCCGATACGCTTGCCAGTGCTGTCAATGAGGTGAAATTGACGCTGTCCTGGTGGCTTCACCGCGAAACGAGTCGCCGAGAGGATAGTCACCTCGGCGTAGTTGGGCGGGACAACCCATACCCCGGCAGCCGAAACGACGCCCCTCTTGGAGGCTTCGACCCCGACTACCGCGTAGCCGTCACGAAACCGGGACGTGTATCGGTAGCGTGCCGGAATGACCACTTTGCCGGTCCCCGATTTGTAGCCGCGAAGCCCCCCCGAATTCGTGAACGACTTGAACTCCCTCCAAGCTCCGGGTCGCGGGCGGTTGGCGATTGAGTCGCGGAGTCGTTGCAACTCGACGATCACGCGCGAGGCCTCGGCTTTGGCCTTCTCGATAGAACGTGCAGCCGCTGCCACCTTGGCATCGACAGTTTCGCGCCTCTTCAACTCGGCCGCCGCTTGCTTTACCGTTCGCTTGTCCTGAGGACTGTTCCAAAAAGATGCGCCCCTTCGCCGGTCGTCCTTCTTCTTCGCTCGCTTTCGAGACTTCGCTTGTTGTTTCAGGAGCTTCGCCTTGGACTTTTCCGCCAGGGCGAGCTCTTGCTTGGCGTTCCACGCTCGCAGAGCGCTCAGATTGAATCGCACATTTTCGAGCCCAACCAACGAGAGCTTCACCGGCTTGGCAAGTCGTTTGGCAACGTCCTCGGCGGAGACCCAGTCGTCTTTGACCTGTTCGTAAAAGAAGAGCCGGCCGATTTCGCGAGCAGTGGCGACATTGTAGCCAGCCGCCATACTCCGGGCCGGCTTCGAGAGTTCGGCGAGTACCTGCTGGACGCGTTTCCCCGGCACAATGAACTGCGGAGCCCCCAGAACACCCGGGTCGCACGTCATGTACCACTTCCGCTGGGCATACTTGTTCACGACGAACAGGACTCTCGGCGGGAGGAACCGGATCTGCTGAAGGACCGAGCGTGGAACCTCTGATTTCCGAAACCCAAGCCCCGCCCGCATGAACCATGTGACGTCGCAGTAGACCATGGGCTCGCCCATCAACATCGTCAGCTTCCACCGGACCACGACGGTCAGGCCATTCTGGCCCAGGCGGGTTTGCGAATCCCGAACCTCATGCCGCATGTGGTGGACCAGCGTCCCCTCCCAGGCCTCGGCCCTGCTAGAATCCGTCGGCAGGACCCCGAGAACCAAGGCCCAGGAAAGCCAGGTCACCGCCCGTGTCATCGCGTCGTCCCCACGCCTACTTTGAGGCGTTGTGAGCTGCACACATCTTGTCGATATGGCTCTTGAGTTTGTTCACTTCTCGAACCGTCCGGGCCGCGAACTTTCCGTTTCCGATCTCGCTCGCGAGCCTGTCGAGACGTTTCAGGATCGTCTTGTGGGCGCGGTCGAGGCGGTCGAGCGCTTTCTCGTATCCGTCCTGCGACTTCGCCGCGTCCATGAACGCCTTGCCCATCGAGGCCGTCGAGAAGAAGATGCTGGTGCCGACCGACTGACTCGCCGCGATTGCGGCGATGCACGTCCAGAACTCTGTGGCTTCTTTCGCGCTGCTGCCTGCAGCGGCCGCTTTGACCTGACATTTCAGGGCGGTGTAGGCGCCGCCAGCGACCCGCGCGAGCGGCGTAAGCCTGAGCAGGCCGCCCAGATCCATGAGCCGATCCACCGCGAGTTCGATCATCCGGGTTCCCAAGTCCCAAGCTTTTTCGAGCTTGCCCTGTTTTCGCAGTAGCTCCGTCTGTGATGCCAGCTTTTGCCAAACGCCGCGCACCTCGTCGGCCTGCTTGCCGAGCCGAATCACATCGGAAACACTGTCCTTTCCCGTCAGGCGCAGCCCTTTGGCGAGAGTCGTGTCACGGAATCGCACCCACTGCTTGCACTCCGCAGGCGTCATCAGGAATTCGCTGTCCTTCTGCGCCGAGAAGTCTCCTTTCGCATAGCGGCCTTTCAGGCGAATCGTGCACAGTTTGGGGTCTTGGTACGACGACTTGGACGACAAGAACTGAATCAGCTTCAGGCCCTTGTTGCCGCAACGAAATTGCACGTAGTGGGTCTTGGCGCCATCCGTGGCGGCGACACACGCGTAGCTTTCAAAGCCAACAAAGGCAGGGGTCGCGAGGTAGACCGTCCCAAGGGGTTTGTTCCAACTGCTGTGGACGGCCATCCGTGGGGCGCTCAGGCACTTTGGCCCAGCGTTGGTACGGCCGGACGAGACGATCACAAGGACAAGGGCCAGCCAGTGGGCTTTCATCGAGACGGAGTCTCCGTTGGCGCGGGGTCGAAGATCGGCTGTATGCGCCGACCATGGCCGTGAGGTTAACGCAATGGGCCGTCAACGTCAATGGTCCGTTCTATTTCGGTGAGGCGGGGGTCCCCGCCTCACCGCGACCGGCGTTGGCGCAGGGTGGCTGAACGTAGACCCCAGCAACTACATCGTCACCGCCGCCAACGTGAGGCTGGATGCACGGTTAGAGTTAGAAGCGATTTAGGCGTGACGGTGCTCCTCGATCCCAAGCCGTGGCTGGCCGACCCGGCCGCCTGGGAGCTGCCCCACCTGCTCCAGGCGCTGGCGGCCGCCAAGACCCGAGTTCGCGTGCAGCTGAGCTACAAAGCGAAGAACTACGACCTGGTCGGGGTGTTTGTCGCCATACACAGAGGCCGAAGTGCGATATAGCAGCCGGCCAGATGCTCGGAGATTGCACCATGGGTGATGAAGCTGGCGCGCTGCGCGACCGATTTTCGCTACCGGGCGACCCTCGCGGCCGCAGCCTGACGAGGACACCATCATTCATGTAGCCTGACCCAGACGTGGGAGGGGGTTCGTCCGCCTACCTCGCGGCGGGCGGCGACTCTTGCTTCGCGCAAGGAATAATATGTTAAATTCCAAGCAGTTGCGGCTGAGGCCTTGAACTTCCTATCCTCCTCTGGCAGGTGCCCGTCGAGGCCGCCGGCGCTCGGGTGGACGCCTTGGCTCAGACGGGCCTCGTGGTGTCGCGTGGGGAGCGCCACGCCTTCCTCTCGGAGGCCCTCGCCGCGTCGCTGCGTGACACCCTGCCCAGCGCCCAGCGACGCTCCTTGCACACCCGCATCGGCGCCCTGCTTCGGGCCCGGGCGCGGGGCGCCCCGAAGCGAAATCAGAAGCAGCCCATCGACGTCACGGAGACCTGGTCGGACTCCCGTCGCCGGGAGCGGCGCGTGGCGGCGGCGGAGCGTGAGCTCTGGGCGGCGGTGCTGCACTTCGCGGAGGCCGAGCGGCCGCGGCACGACCGCGCCAGCGAGCTCGACTCCT
>CALBET010001011.1 GCA_937888665.1 uncultured Acidobacteriota bacterium | reverse complement strand
TGAACTATAAAATGCATAGAGAGATAAAGAGAGAACGTTCTGACCGCATGTACGCGAGCAGCTTCGAGGGCGTCGTGTGGAGGGCGGACGCGGGCAGCAGACTCAGCAAGAGTACATCGGCAGCAGACTGGACCCTGGGCACATCCTGAGGCCGAAGTGGATGCACTATTCGAAGATTTGTCAGAGACCGGCGATGTGCCTCCTCCAGCAGCCGTTCGCGCATGTTTCCATCGCCGACCAGCACGATGCGGATGTCACGACGTGCCCGTAACCGCTCCGCAACATCTGGATACGCGTCGAGCCCCGCGGTGTGGGACATGCTTCCCGCAAACATGGCAACGAAGCAGTCTGCAGGCAGCCCGAGCTCGCGTCGCACCGCGAGGGCCGCCCCCGGTCCTGGGGAATCGCCTTCGGTACTGGTCCAGTCCGGCATGACGCGCACCTTTGCCGGGTCGATTCGACGAGTCGCCACGATGGCCTGTCTCATGACCTCGTTGATTGGAGCCACGACCGTACTACGTCTATAGACCGCCCGATCAACCATCTGAAGCAACGCCGCGACGCCCCGATGCCGGATCAATCTGACATGCTGCCAAGCCGACTCGGGATACAGGTCCTTGACCGCGCACACGAACGGCACCCTCCACTGCGACAAGACCAGGGTTGTGATCCATTGGGCGCCGAGAGGCCATGTGTTGAGAAGGACGACATCCGGTCGCGACAGTCGTAGCAGCTCAAGGGATGAAGATATCCCGAACGAGATGTTCTCGGCCAATCGCGAGGCCACACTCGGTCGACGCGAGAGTGTGTGCCATACCCGCACGACACGACAGGGTCCGGTGTCGTCGACGCTTCGTAACCGCCGCCGATATCCACCCAAGACCCTGCCTTGAGGCCGATTCGGGAACGGGGCGAGCACGGTCACCGAGTGGCCTCTCGCGGCCATCTCCGAGGCCACGTCACTGGCCAGCGCAGCGGCCGTGATGGCCTCAGGGGGATACCCGACCGACACGATGGTCAGGTTCAGGGCTGGCCCTCCCGGTTGGCCACGGTCCCATCAAAGAGGTCCCCTTCGACCGCACTCGTTGCCCGGTACCGCCGCCGCATCCAGGCGATGTAGCGGACCAAGCCGTCTCTCAGATCGACCGTCGGTGCGTGGCCGAGGTCCCGTTCCGCCTTTGAGGAGTCCACGATCTTGATGCGGGTCGTGAATGCCTCCTGCTGTTGGTACTCCAAGAGACCGGGGCTTGCTCCCGTGAGCTCCACCACCAGCTCAGCCAACGGCGCAGTCCCGATGGCCCACTCCTGAGGGCCGGCTACGTTGTAGACCTCTCCCGGCTTGAAGCCATCGACGATGTTCGCAAACGTTCGGCAGGTGTCATCCACGTAGTCGAAGACCCGGGTATGTCCCTGGTGGACCGTCAGCGATCGATCAGTCAATGCCCGGTACACGAACACCGGAATCACGCCACGGTGGGGATGATAAGGTTCGCCCGGACCGTAACAGCCGACCGGTCGCACCCGTACGATCTCGGTACCGAATTTGTCCGCGCTGTTCAGGCACTGCTGCTCCCCCGCCCATTTCGCGATGGCGTAGTCGTTCATCTGCCTGATCGGAACCCGCTCCATCACATCTTCGGTCATCACCCCGTCATAATCACCGTAGACCTCGGCGCTCGAGAAATACACCATCCGATACCGGTGGCGCTCCTGCAGACAAAGCAGGTGCTTCGTACCGATGGCCAGCGTGCGCCAGAGATTCGCGTAATGATCCTCGCCGTTCTGCCGACCGTACTCGGCGGCGAGATGATACACATAGTCGAAGTGGCTCCGCCGGACGAGTCCGTCTAACTGCTCATAGGCCGTCACATCGGCCCTGACGTGCTGGGGGTCGTCACCGGCCAGGAGGTCACACGTCCAGACGTCGTGCCCCCGGGATCGCAGCTCATGCGTGAGCCGTGTCCCAATGAAACCCCGCCCCCCCGTCACCAGAATTCTGTTCATCGGATGCCCCCCCCCTCGATCTCGGGGGTGCGCTGGCGTCGTGCAGACGCCGCCACCTCCTGCCACATCTCCGCGATCAGCGGGACCACCGTCCCGGCGGAGTAACGCTGCATGACCCGGCGCCGCCCGGCGGCGCCCAGGTCCTGCCGCCGCGTGGCGTCACACGCCAAGCCGGCGATCGCACCCCGCAGCGCCCGCAGATCTCCGGTTGGCACGCTCAGCCCACACGGATCCGCGCCGGCCGCGTCGATCATCTCGGGCATGGCGCCGGCGTCTGTCGTCACCACGGGTCTGCTGAGCGCCATCGCTTCCAGCACGACATAGGGAAACGCTTCGGCCCGGCTGGGTAGCGCCAGCAGGTTGCTCGACACAATGCGCAGGAGGGCGGAACGGTGATCGACATCGCCCAACACCCGGAGCCACCGGCCGGCGCGGCACCGGCGACCGATGTGATCGAGCTCGCGGGCCATCTCCTCGGTGACCGGTCCGACATACTCCAGAGTCACCCCTTCGATCTGGCCACACGCCTCGGCCAACTCCAGCACGCCTTTGTCACGAACGACCCGGCCCACGAACACGACCTGGATGGCGCCGGGGTTGCCACCCGTCGGCCGCGGAGACGGCCCGACCGCCACCGACTTGTCGACACGGTCCACGTCGATCATGTTGGGGAGTTGCCACAGCCGGGTGCGTCCTGTCGTTCCCTGCAGCTGTCGATAGCTCGCGCGGTCGAGGACACGGACACCTGTCGCTAACGCGATCGCCCGTCTCTCATGCCGCAAGCGCCAAGGGGGATTGGGTTGACGGGCGCCGACTCGCGATACATGGAAGTCGAGCACCCCGGCCGCCCGCGACAGACGCGCCAGGCTCATCATGGGGATATCCCGGACTGCGCCGAGCCCTCCAGACGTCGTGACGTGGAGGACGTGGGGACGGAACGACACAAGGCCACGGGCCACATTGAACAGATCGCGTCCAGACTGCACGGATCGGACCACGACCCGCGGCACCGGCCCGATGCCGCCCTGGATCTGCGGATCTGGTGCCATGTCCGCGTGTCGCACGAGCACATCCGACCGCCGACTCACTTCCCGAAGCAGGATAGAGGTCCAGGTGGCAATCCCACCAGTCGCCGGGGGACTCGGCGATACCAAGAGCACCCGGGTTGGTCGCCCGGTTCGATCGCCGTTGCCGTCTGCCGTCACAAGTCGCTCGCGCCCTGTCCGGCCAGACCGCTGCCTCTGCGTGATTCGACGGCGTGGCTCACCTCCCCGTCCATGCAGTCGATCGCTGCGCTCGCGGCCGCGACCGCTGGATGCTCTCTACGGCGGCCCACCGCGGTGAGCATGGCGAGCGTCTGACCGACGACGACGACATCGGACGCGACTGAACGGCGGCGGAGCGCCTTACGCGAGAGCTCCAGCTTGGCGGGCAGTATCGCTTCGACGTACGCGCGACGGCGATCTCGGGACCGGGCCAGAAGCGTGCGCTCGGCACGGAAGAACGCGACCGATGCCGCGTCGGTCAACCCGGGTCGGACCGACAGGATTTCCCGCCAGGCCGGTCTGGACTGATCCACGAATTCCGGGACCTCTGGGCGTGGGCCGATAAGGCTCATGTCGCCACGCAGCACATTCCACAGTTGGGGAAGCTCGTCGATACCTAGTCGGTGAATCACGCGGCCACTACGGCTCAGCCGTGAATCACCGGCCACGGTCAGCGATGATCGCTCAGCCTCTGGCCCGGACACCATGGTTCGCAACTTGAAGAGCCGAAACAACTTCCCGCCTCGGCCAACACGAATTTGAACAAAAAACACCGGCCCATCTGAAGCCAGCCGAAGCATGACGGCCGCGACCGCACCGACGACCACGGCGAACGGGAGGCAGGCGGCACAGACGACCAGCTCACACGCGCGATTCATCGTGACCAGAGTCTGCCGTACCCGTCGGCCGGTAGAGATCGCGAGTGTCGACCTCCTCGAGCCAATACCTCACCACCGCAAACGCCACACCCAGGGCGAGACTCGCCAGCAGCGCGAGTCCGACGCGCCGTAGGGTCGAGGGGCCAGTGAGCGCCAACGGCAGCGCCGCGGGTTGATCGACCAGGACCGCTCGAACACCCTCGCGGTCGATTTCGATGTTGTTCAGACCGGAGAGCTGTTCTTCCAATTCGCGAAGATTCGGGGCGAAGGGATCGAAGTCTTTCCGTTCGGTCAACACTCGGATCTCCTGTTCAAGGACACGACTGCCCCGCATGTAGGCAGGGGGTGCGCCGAGCCACCCAGACAGGGGGATCTGTGGCTCGCTGATTCCCAGCTCGGTCGCGATGGAGGCCGCCTCGCGCAGGCGCGCGATCTCATCAGTCTGGTGCTTGTGAGCCACTGCGCGGCTTGTCCCAATAGAGTTGGCGGCGAGCACACGTCGCGCCTCAAGCGCGTGTTGAGCCCGAGCCGAAAACTCCTCGACCACGGCGCTTTCAGCCGCCCGAACCAGCCCGTTTGTCCAAGTCACCAGCAGCGCCGGTGCGACGGCAAACTCGAGCTCGACCAATGATGCCGCACCAGGCATCCGTTCGATACGGACATGCGGCCGGAACTCGCCGTCAAACACCGCTTGCACCTCTTCGCCGGTGGCCGCCTTCGGCCTCAGCTCCTTGGCAATCTCAAACCGGTCGAAGAGCTCCCGCTGCAGGGACCGCGACGAGAGGTGCAGCAGCACACGTTCGTAGGCTTGGTCTGGAGCCAGAGAGTGAATCCCATCTCCCCCATACGTGAGATTGAGCGCCTGAACGTCCCCGAATCCAGGTGGGAGCAGGACCGATTGCGCCCGGTACCGACGTGGCCTGACGACGCCGACCAGAGCGGTCCCGATCGTCACCACCGCCACGAGCCCCGCGATCAGTACGCGTCGTCGACGGATCGCACGAGACAAATCACGCAACCCCAATTCGCGTTCGGGATAGTACGGGACCAGAAGCGTCGACGCGTGAGACTCAGGTCTGAGATGCTGGTTCCCTGTATCAGGCTGACTGGTCGTCGTCACGACAAGATCTCCCTGGGATCACGAGGCGCGCCGGGCCCCATGTGGCCCCCGAAGCCGGCGTGAGACGCGCGGTATGGCCAAATCCACAAGCGCGCGGCGACCAGCGTTCCGAGACCGATGGAGATGGTTTTGTCCCAGAACAGATGGGTGAACAAAGAATACACGAGCACCACCACGGCCAATCCCATAAGCGCAATCGCGGCGGGATCGGCGGCTGCGGCTTTTGGTACGCATTGCCACATTTGCCACACCAGCAGGAGCGCCAGCATCAGTGCCGGCGCGCCCCAGAAGATCGTGAGCTCGGCAAAGCAGTTGTGGGTGCCCAGCACGCCGTACGGTTCGATGTGAAACCCATGGGTGGCTCCCCATTCGCCCCGGTACTGTCCTACCCCGACGCCCGCGAGCAGATACTCGGGAAGGTGTCGGACGACCGCCGTGGCGAGCACGACCCGATTGTCCGAAGCCCCAGACGTTCCTCGTGTAGCATTCGCGGGCACAAGACTGAGCCGTTCGTACACTGCATCGGGCACCGCGATGGCCAGCGAGGCGACCAGGACCAGTCCAGGTACCATGACCTTGACGCGGGTGAACCCGAGCGCACGGGCCATCACCGCCAGCGGCAGCAGAAGTGCAAGGACCCCGGTCCTGGACATCGGCAAGAATGCCGCGACACCACACACCACCGCTGTCGTTCCCAGCGCCATGCGGCGGGTCCACCCACGGGCTGACGGCAGTAACCCGAGCGCGACAACGGCGCCCTGGCCAGCATACACGGCAAGGGCATTCAGATCTCCGCCCAACCCGACCCCGGAGAACACGGCGAGACGGAACCGAGTGGCTTCGGCGAATCCGCTCACCGGTGCTGACCACAGGCCCCGCGTCGACGTGATGATCACGATGGACAACGCGAGGGCGGCAACCGCATAGGCGTACACGACCGTCAGCAGAGCCGTCCGGTCGCGACAGACCGACGCAACTGCGGCTCCGCCGATTACCATCAGACCAAATCGGAACACCTCCGGATACCCT
>CALBET010001010.1 GCA_937888665.1 uncultured Acidobacteriota bacterium | reverse complement strand
GGCCAGCACAAGGCGAGAAGAGGGAGAATACCGGCCGCATTCGACCGATGAACAACGCAGATCGGCAGATTGCATCGCCGCTCGAACGCAGTGGGACGTTCTCCACGGGTTGCTGGGCCTTGACAACATCGCGGTCCTCGTGAGGGTCCACCATCGCAAAGAAATCGAACCGGACTCCGAATCTGGGGAGTCCGGGTCGATTTCGACAATCGCCAGCGCGTCGAGGTCGGACAGGGCCCGGTAATACGGACGCCCAATGTCCGGCGTGACCGGCTCCATCCGGATCCTTCCGAGCAGCGTTCTCAGTAGTAGGGCCGACCGCTGGGTCCGGCGTTCGAGAACCGCCTGCATCGTCATCATCCGCTCGGCAAGCCACTCTCTCGGTGGAGTCGAAAACACCTCGTGTCGACTCCGCCAGAGCGCGGCTGCCGCGCCCTTCGGGGTTGTTGCACGGTTCAACCACGGAACGGATGAGGACTACGCCTTGCCGAGCGCCAACATCTTGTTCAGCACGGTGCACCCCACCATCGCTTTGCGCTGCTGCGCATCGAATCCCTTGGCGCGGAGGCTGCCGCCGAGGGTCCGTGTGTACCGGTGGAAAGTGCCCTCGACTCGGGCCTGCTGCCGGCAACCGGTTTCATTCTGCCACGCCTGCCTTCCGATCTCGGCAAGCCTCTCGATATGCTGGTTTCTCTGCTCCCATGGCCCCGCAGCCTTCGGCGACGCCGTCGCCAGCCGTCGAGGCGGAACGACGATCTCGACGCCAGTGCGGCCGGCCTCGCCGACCGCCTGGTATATGCCGCCCGTGTCGTGGGCGCCGTCGCCCGTGAAGCGCCGCAGTGGGGCATCGATCTGGCCCAGCAGGTCCGGGAGTATGTCCGCGTCATCGACCGCGTTGTCCGTGAGCGCCTCCGCGACGACGTAGCCGTCGGTCTGCCGCGGCGGCAGGTGGAAGAGCATGCGGAGGGTCAGCGTCGTGAGAATCGCCACGTTCGAGTAGCGCTGCCTGCCCGCCACGACAGCGCGTCGGCGGCGGCGTCCGGGCACAGAGGGCCTCGGCGGCGAACCAGATGGTGACGTCGCCTCGGGCGCGCAGTCCGCGTTTTTACGCTCGCCAGTTCCGGACCCGATACTTCTTCTTGTATTTGGGGTTCAGCCTGCTGGATTTCGTCGAGGCCAAGCTCCGCTCCCTCCGCGGCATGGTACGCTGAGCCGCCGACCCAGGGCATTCACGCACCAACCCCCCGCGGCGCCAGCGGCCTCAAGACTCGCCAGCTGGCCGCCGGCCGAAAACCAGGCCATCCGCGATCGGATGCCCTGCTTCATGCAGGGCCATCGCAAAATATAGCGCCAGCAGGCCAGACGCCAAACGCCACCAGTCCATGTCCATGAGACCCGGAGATCTGCTTTGTCGGTCAGCGTCAGCGCTGAGCCGCAGCGCGACGACCGCCTTTGAACATTCGCGCTGTCGGCTCCAGCGCCCGGTTAGAGCGCCGGCTGCACGTGACCCGGTACTCGTTCAACCTGGCCTCGACGCCTTCGATTGACCCCAACGTGTGGCGGTGCCCAATCATCGTTTGCGAGCAACTACATGAAAGAGATGCCAGTGCTTGGGTTCCCGCACGTCTGGCGGGTCGTCGCGTTCTTCGATACGCAGCACCTCGATGTCAAACCCGGCGAGCAGTGCTACGACCTCATCGTGCGTGTGATGCGTGCGATCAGCGCGCGACGCCCAAGTATCGCGATCGCCAAAGAATTGGCCCGAAAATCTACCACCCGAACGGATCGCGGCGACAATGCGCGCCCACAACGCGGGCAGATGGACCCGCGCGCAGAACGGAAGCGCGAAGCTCGCATTGACGAGATCGCACGGCGGCACCGCGGTGTCCTCGAAC
>CALBET010001009.1 GCA_937888665.1 uncultured Acidobacteriota bacterium | reverse complement strand
CGGGCTGCTAGGATTCCTGGCGAGGCGCATATAGGATCAACGACATGAATACGAACACGCTTCGATGGACAACCCTTTGCTGGTGCGCGGCGCTCGCTGTCACCATCGCGACAGTGACCGCGTGCGGCTCCGGTGACGCCGCGACGACGGCAACGACCGCAACCTCCGGGGCCGACGATTCCGGCCCGATGGCCTGTGAGACCCTGTCCGGACTCACCTTGGCGGACACCACGATTACGCTGGCAGAGGCTGTACCCGCCGGTCCTTTCACGCCCCCGGGCGAGACCCGGCCACTCGAGTTGCCCGCCTTCTGTCGAGTGTCGGCGACGACCACACCGGCAGTGAATTTCGAGGTCTGGCTCCCCACCGACGGCTGGAACGGCAAGTTCCACACGTCGGGCAATGGCGGCATGGCCGGGTCTATCAGCTACGGTGCCATGGCGACCGCGCTGAACCGGGGCTACGCCGCCTCCAGCACCGACACAGGACACCTCCGGGGCGACGGTGGGTTCGACGCCAACTGGGCCCTCAACCGGCCGGATCTGATCGAAGACTTTGGTCACCGGTCGATTCACCTGACCGCCGTCCACGGCAAAGCGATCTCCGAGGCGTTCTACGGCGACGCGCCCGACTACGCGTACTACGTGGGCTGCTCCAAGGGCGGCCAGCAAGGCATGATGGAGGCGCAGCGGTATCCGGAGGACTTCGACGGCCTCGTCGTCGGAGACCCAGCCCACAAGTGGACCAGCTTCTACGCCAGCGCCCACCTCTGGTATGCGCTGGCGACGCTCGACAACGAGGACAGCTACATTCCGCCCGACAAGGTGGCCATTCTCGGCGACGCCGTGACCGCCGCGTGTGACGCGATCGACGGCATCGAGGACGGCGTACTCGACGACCCACGCAAGTGCCACTTCGACCCCGGAACACTGACGTGCGCGGCCGGCCAGGACCAGAGCACCTGCCTCACCGCGGCCCAAGCGCAAGCTGTCACCGACATCTGGAGCGGTCCGACAAACGGCGCCGGCGAGCTGTTGTACCCGGGACTGGTCCCCGGCGGCGAGGCCGGTCCAGGAGGGTGGTCGAGCTGGGTGACCGGTCGAGAGGCGTATGCTGGCACGCACTTCATGGCGGCCGAAGACTTCATGCGAAACATGGTGTTCGATGATCCCGACTGGGATTTCCGCACCTGGGACTACGACCGCGACCTGCCGATCGCGCTGGCCAAGACCGGCGACGCGTTGGACGCCGACGACCCCGACCTGCGGCCCCTACGGGACCGCGGCGGCAAGCTGCTCGTGTATCACGGGTGGAGCGACCCCGACATCTCCCCGATCGGCACCATCGACTATTACGAAGAGGTGATGTCGGTGGTCGGCGAGGGGCAGAGCTCGGATGAGGCGCTGGCGGCCACGAAGGAGTTCTTCCGGCTGTTCATGGTGCCCGGCATGGGTCACTGCCGGGGCGGGCCGGGGCCGGATTCGTTTGACGCGCTGACCGCGATGGAACAGTGGGTCGAACAGGGCGTGGCCCCCGAACAGATGGTCGCGTCGAAGATGACGGACGGCGAGGTAGTGCGCACCCGCCCGCTCTGCACCTATCCGCAGGTCGCGAAGTGGAATGGCACCGGAAGCACCGAAGACGCCACGAACTTCTCGTGTGTGATGCCCGGGTAAGAAGATCCGATGTTCGCCCGAGCATTCCTCCTGGCCGCCATTGAGGATGGTGTGCCGGTCCAGCGTGCCCTGGGCAAAGTCATCCGAGCGATGGGGGTTAAAGAGTTCGCGACCCAAGTACGAATGGCCAGTCCCAACGTGCTGCGAGCAATCCACCCTCGGCACAATCCCACCCAGGCGACCCTTGACCGTCTACTGGAGCCGTTCATTTAAGGGCGAGCGTTGCCCCCGTCGAGAAGCCGACCAGTCAACACGCCGCTTGACCTCGGTTTTTTCTGTTTTTGTGCTCCGTTTGTCCGTCCAACATCGGCGTTCAGCGGCCGGCGCAGACTGGTCCTGCCGCCGCGGATCACACGCGTCTGACCCAGTGGCTGTCTCGTCCGTGTGCCGGTTCAGTGGCCGAAGCGGTAGACCGCCCCGGTTGAAAAGCGGGACTCATCGAGGCCGTTCGGCGTGAAGACGCGCCGGTAGTCCCCGCCGACTCGCAGGGCGAGACGGTCCGCGAGTGGCACCTCGGCGCCGCCACCGACCTGTAGCGTGCCGTGGTTCGTGCGGTTGTTGCCGGTCGAGTCGATGGGGAAATACGTGCGCGCAACGATATCGAGACGGGTGACCCCGGCCAGTACGTGCACGAACGGGGTGAACCGCGGACCCGGCAGCCAGATCCGGGGGCCGGCCAGCAGCGTCTGAAGCGTCGCCTCGATGTCGATGAAGCCGACGTCTTGAGTGCGGCGATGCCGGCTCACCTCGCCTACCAGGCTCAACCAGCGCGCGGTTCGCCATCCGCCCTCAGCGAACCAGCCGACGCCGAATCCATCGACCAGCTCTGTGTCACCGAGAAAGCTGTAGCCGCCCGCCACCTCGAGCGTGCCCGGTTCCTGCGCCCACCCGCTCGCGGGCAGCACGAGGAAGACCGTTGCACAGGCGACGACGGCGATGATTCCAACTCTGAGACGCATTCAACTCCGTTTTTCTTGTCTGTCTCTGAAGATGCCGACTTAGTCCGCCCAACATCCTTTAGGTGGATGGCGCGATTCCCCGGCCTTGACGGTTTGCGCGCCTATGGTCGACCACCTATTCTTCAGGGTGAAGCCATTCTGGCTGGGCGCTCGGCCAGCCGTCAAGGTATCTGACCGGACGAACTTCACCGGTCGGGAGAGGCGCTTGCTCGGCGGCCTGAGAGGGTTACCTACCCTGGCTGGGGTGACCCTGGCCCGGCGGGCCTGAAGGCCCTTGCTACCGAGGCGCGGGCCCGGCGGGAAGCAGGGTGCGGCGGGAGTGCTGGTCTGCCGACCGGCTTCCCATCGGCCAGCCCCGTGGCGCAGTCCTCGGAGGCCAGAGGGAAAGAGGTCCGAACTGCGCTACGAGGCTTCGAGCGAGGGGACTGGCGCCGGGGCCAGCGCGACGTCACGATCACCGACCACACCCGCGTCATGTGCATCCTGCGCATCACCAACCACATCGGCTCGGTGCCCAGTCACGCCACGAAGCCATTGCTCGAAGTCGTCGAGAATCAGGTAGGCGGTGGGCACCAGCGCCAGCGTGATGAAAGTGGCGAACAGCACACCGAAAGCCAGCGAGACCGCCATCGGCACCAGAAACGCCGCTTGAAAACTCTGGTTGACCATCAGCGGCGCCAGCCCCATGAACGTTGTGAGCGACGTCAACATGATGGGCCGAAATCGCGCGACGCCCGCCTCTCGGACAGCTGTCTGCAGATCGACGTTGACGGCGCGCCGACGGTTGATGAAGTCAACCATCACGAGGCTGTCGTTGACCACCACGCCGGTAAGTGCCACGAGCCCGAACATCGAGATCAGCGTGACGTCCAGCCCCATGATGATGTGCCCCCAGATGGCCCCGATCAGGCCGAACGGAATTGCTGCCATCACGATGAGCGGCTGCACATAGGACCGCAGCGGCACAGCAAGGAGCGCGAAGATCAACAGGAGCGCGACGGCAAACCCGCGGGCCAGACCGCCGAGCGAATCCGCTTGCTGCGCCTGCATCCCTTCGAAGGAATAGGACACCCCAGGGAAGGCGGCCAGCACCTCCGGCATGATCGTGCGTTCCAACTCGGCGGTGACGGCGCCGTTCGACGTCGCGGTCGGATCGATGGACGCCGTCACGCTGACGGCACGACTGCGGTCCACGCGCCGCACCGTCGAGAAGCCCCGGCCGGTCTCGACGAGCGCCACATCTCGAAACGGCACTTCGGCCCCATCCGGGGTGCGAATACGCATGTTATCCAGATCACCGAGGGAACGCCGCTCCGACTCCGGATACCGGACCAGGACGCGCACGTCGTCGCGACCCCGCTGAATGCGCTGCGCCTCTTCTCCATAGAACGCCTGGCGGACCTGGCGCCCCAGATCTTGCAACGTCAGCCCGAGGGTTTCCGCGGACGGCTTGATCCCGAAGCGCATCTCACGCTTGCCGTCCCGGAACGAATCGGTGATCTCGTACACGCCGGCAAAGCCGGCGAGGCGGGCGCGCACCGCCAACGCGGCTTCGCGGAGCGCGTCAATGTTCGGGCCCACCAGTTGCACATTGACGTCTTCGCCGGCGTTCATGATCGTCGCGCTAAACGTCGCATCGACCGCCTCTGGAATCAGCCCCGTCAGCTCTCGCCAGCGCCGCCCCAGGACCTCGCTGCTGATCGACCGCTCTTCCGCCGGCACCAGCTCGATCGTGACCTGGCCGACGTTCGCGCCCGCCGCCGCAGCGGCGCCGCCCATCGGGCCCCCGCTGTTGCCCTGACTGCCAACGGCCGCGAAGGTGTGCCGGACCACGTCTTCGCCCGTCTCGGCCAGGACGCTCTGTCTGAGCCGCTCGGCCCCAATCTCGATACGCGCCAGCGCGCTGGCGGTGGACTCGACCGGCGACCCCTGCGGCAGCGTCACCGACGCGGACATGAAGTCCGCCTCGATCGAGGGAAAGAAGACGAAGGTGGTGTAACCCCCAAGAATCAGCCCACCGGTCAGCACCAGCATCGCGATGCCAATCGACGCCGTCAGATACCGCCAGGTGAGTACTGCCTCGAGCGACGGGCGATAGACCCGCTGGGTGACCCACGTCAGACCGGACGTGAACAGCCCCTGAAAGCGGCGCCACGGTCCGGGCTTGGCCTTCCGACGAGACAGGTGGGACAGGTGCGCCGGCAGGATCGCGAGTGACTCGATCAGGGAGAACAGCAGGCACGGAATCACAATGAGCGGGATCACCTGGAAGATCTTGCCCATCGGTCCCGGCACGAACATCATCGGCAGGAACGCCGCCATCGTGGTCAGCACCGCGAAAATGATCGGTGTCGCAATCTCTTGCGCGCCTTCGATCGCACCCTTCAATCCCTGCCCGTGGCGCTCCTGGTGAGTGTGGATGTTCTCACTGACGACGATGGCGTCATCGACCACGATCCCCAGCACCAGGATGAACGCGAAGAGCGACATCATGTTGATGGACACGTCGAACATCGGCATCAGCCAGATGGCGCCAAGGAATGAGATGGGGATGCCCAGACTCGTCCAGAACGCCAGCCGAAGGTCGAGGAACAGTGCGAGAGACACGAAAACCAGCACGAATCCGCCCAACCCGTTGCGGAGCAACAACGACAGACGCGAGTCGAGTGAATCAGCCTGGTTCTGCCACACGGTCAGGCTGAGCCCCTCGGGCAGCGACGCCTGGGCATTCTGGACGTACTCCTCCACCGCCGCCGCCACTTCCAGCACACGTTGGTCGCCGGTCCGGTAGACGGAGACCAGGACGGCCGGGGCGACGTCGAAGCGGGCAGACTCGTCGGTCTCCGCGAATCCGTCGACGACGCGTGCGACATCGGCCAGCCGCAGACGTGTGCCGTCGGCGCCGGCCAGGATGACCAGCCTCTCGTAGTCCTCGCGGACGTAGGCTTGACCGATGGTCCGCAGCAGAATCTCTCCACTCTCAGCCCGCACTGACCCGCCCGGCAGGTCGAGCGACGAGCGGCGCACGGCATCCGCCACATCATCGAATTTGAGCCCGTGACGGCGGAGTGCGGTCTCCGACACCTCGATGCTGATCTCGTACGGCCGCGCGCCGGTCACCTCGGCCTGAGTGATCGCCGGGATGGCGGTCAGGTCGTCCCGGACCCGCTCCGCCACCCGCTTCAGCGTGAGCTCGTCGGCGGCGCCCGACACCGCGACGTCGACCACCCGCTGGCGGGTCGTCAGCTCCCGAATGATCGGTTTCTCGGTTTCGATCGGAAAGGTGGTGATGGCATCGACGTTCGATTTGATGTCGTCGACGACTTTACGGGCATCCGCGCCGAGCTCAAGCTCGACCTGCACCATGCCCATCCCCTCAGACGCGGTCGAGGTGATCTGCTTGATCCCGTCAATCCCTTGGATCGCTTCCTCGATCCGCACGCAGACCGCCGTTTCGACCTCCTGCGGCGCCGCGCCAAGATACGGCACCTCGATGGTCACCATGTCCAGCGAGAACTCCGGGAATACCTCTTGCGTGACGGAAAACGTCGCGAAGGCGCCACTGACAATGAGCATCACCATCAGCAGGTTGGCAGCAACAGGGTTTCTGGCGAACCAGTTAATGAGACCGTTCATATCGTGACAGGGCGGTTGGCGTTCAGGGCGTCCCGGGGCGAAAACACCCGGGCCTCGCATTGAGCGGGAAGAGAAGCCGCGGCGGGACAAAGGCCGACCAGCGAACGGACGACACAGTATATGACGTGCAAACCGGTCGGAAAGTTTACGGAAAGCTGCTACCGTGCAGCGGTGGCCCGACTGGCTCTGACATCACCGATGGCGAAGGTCGCCCCCCCGGAGCTGGTCCAACGGCTCGAGCGGGCCCTCCGGCTGTTTCCGGAACTGGGCGACGACCCGGTCACCGTGGGCGTGACCGCGAGCCGGGGGCTCGACGGCCTCGCGTACCCGAGCGAGCGTCTCATCCGCCTGAACCCGTACCGGCGTCGGATGGTGACCTATTTCACCATCGGGCACGAGTTGACGCATCTCCTCCAGCCGCCCGGTCTGGCCCTGATCCCCAGCGGCGAGGTGCAATGCGACATCTGGACCCTGGCCAGAGACCCGCTCTTTCTCGACGAGAAGCCGTGCTACCTGAGGGTGGACTGCGACGGCCGATCGTGGCGGCGACACGCGCACGCCGTGCAGGCCCTCTGCCGCCAGGCGATTGACGAGCGCCCGCGGAACCGGCGGTACATCGTCTGGCTGGGTGGCCAACTCGCCAAGTACTTCCGGCGGCCGACGCCGGAGCAACCGGATCTCTTCGACTCGCTGATCTCGGAAGAACCGCGGCCTCCTTCGCGGTGACGCGCAGACGCAGTCAGCGCGCAGCGCTACGCGGCCAGCGGTTGTGCCAACCCGTAGCGGTTACCAGCTGTCCGGACGAGCATTCTCAGCGAAAGGCTCGCAACAACCCTACCGGCCGCTAGTCCGCGGCTGTTGAGACGATTTTCCGACGCAGTCTGAACAGGTCGTAGCACGCCCGAAGAATCACGCCCAGATTCGCGCCGGTTGAAGCGCCCCCCTGTCGCGGGTGATGGCTGACGCCAACCTCGCGGATGCCCGCACCACGGCGGACGGCCTTTCCGTAGAGCTCGGCGTTGATCAAGGCGCCCGTCGACTCGAGTTCCACGCCGTCGAGCACGCGCCGCGGAATCAGCTTGAACGCACAGTTGAGGTCTCTGACTCTGACGCCGAGCAACACTGGCACGAGGACGCCCCCGAACAGCCAGGCGTTCAGTCGTCGCACGAACGGATCCCGGCGCACCATGCGACAACCACTGACGATGTGCTGCTCGTCGGCCAACGCCAACAGCCGCGGTAGGTCGTCGATGAGAAATTGGCCATCGGCGTCCATGAAAAAGATATAGCGACACTGCGCCGCCTCAAATCCGGTCCGCAGCGCCGCTCCAT
>CALBET010001008.1 GCA_937888665.1 uncultured Acidobacteriota bacterium | reverse complement strand
CAAGCTTGAGCGCAAGGTGGTCTTCGCGGGTGGGAAGTTTCCGGAAGAGCCTCTTCTCTATGGGCTGACGTTCCCGCTCGCGTCACCTTCCCTCGACGCGTGGTCGAACGTCCGAGCCGACGGCGCGGACGCGCGCGTCCACCTCGTGAGCAACTCCCACGGGTCCAGTGCCACCGAGTCGGCCGCTCATCTGCTGGCCCGGTACATCTCCGAGCGGGGCGGACCTACGGTAGCCTGCCTGGCTCCCTTCGCTGGAGATCCCTTCCGCCAGGATTCGCTGGCACCCTACATCCGTGGCGTCGTGAAGCCGGCGCTAACGTCAGCGCGAGAGGAAGTCGTGGACGCTGTTGGGGACCGTTGGCGCGAGGCCTTTCGCGTGACGCTGACCGTCAACACCGGCACCGACGCGGTAATCGCAGCACTTCGCGCCGCAAGCCGTTCCTACCGACCCCGCTCCATTCTCATCGCCGAGGCTCGTCGAAACTACGATCCCAAGCATCCTTTCGCGGCAACGTGCCTTGAGTTCGACGAGGTACAGCACGAGGCACCGCTCGCCATCTCCGAGATCAACGATCCTGCGGCCCAAGCAGTCGCCCACGAGATGAGGCTATGGCGAGACAAGTACGTCCAGGACATGGAGGCTGGCGGTGAGTTGCTGGACTTCTGGCTCCGCAAGAGCGGCAAGGGCGTGCTCGCCGTGTTGGCCGTGGAGCATGAGGACGAACTTGTCTGCTATCGCGCCTGCAACCTCGAGGTGTCCCTGCCTACGGGCACGCTGTGCGCAGAGCGCAACGCCATCGGTACGGCGCTCGGGGCAAACCCGTCCGTTGCCCGACGGCAGTTCCGAGCCATTGCCGTGTGCAGCTCGGACCCCGGCGGACAACTGTTCCCACTGGCTCCATGCGGCGCGTGCATGGAGTGGCTGCGCAAAATCGCCGAAGTGAATCCCGACTTCAAGATCGTGACCTTCCCCGACGCCTCCCTTGAGACAGCGTATGTGCGCGAAGTGATTTAGGCGCTCAAGCTGCCATCGTCCGGTTCCCACCGCTCCCTGCGTTGTGTCAGCAACCGCGACGGGTTGCCTCCAGTATGTGAACGGCATTATCGGAGGCCTTGACAGCACGGACCCATGCCAATGAGGTGGAGCGATGGCTGAACTGTTCGAGAATTTGCTTGAACACTGGCGCAAGTTGCGGGGCGCAGAGGACCCTGCGGCAGAGGCGTACTACAGAGGCGAAATGCTGCCGCGTATCGCCCAACGACTCCGCGACGACCTGATGCGCACTCGGCAACTGCCAGAGCGCACGGACCTGTTGATTTCGCTGTCCGGACTCAGCCCAGCCACGACCATCAACGCCGCACGTGCACTGCAGCCCCACAGGCTCGTCGTCCTGGGCTCCCATCGGACTCGCGAGCAATACAACGTCATCCACGCCGCTGTAACTCGCCCGGATCTGGACGGGTGGAGCCTGCAGCCGGCGGACGTGCAGCACCCGGTTTGTGACGCGTTGGACCCGCTGGAAATCTATCGGATCGTTCGGAAACACCTCGGCGAGTTGGGTGACCCGAAACAGCTCAGGGCGATCATCGATATAACGGGCGGCAAGAAGGTGATGAGCGCGACCGCGGCGCTGGCGGCATGGCAGCTCGACGTTCAGCTCTGCTATCTGGACGGCGAGTACAATCGGGAACTCGGCATGCCCGTCCCAGGCACGGAGAGGATGGTCCTCCTCCCGACGCCGACGAACCTGTTTGGGGAGCAGCAGACGGAGGCTGTGCTGCGTTTGCTGCGAAGCGGAGCGTTCGCCCACGCCCATGCTGAGTTCAGCGCCCTCGCGGAGCGGCTCGACAATCCGCGTCGCGTTCGGCTCTTTCGGGATGTCAGTGCGATGTATCGCGCATGGACCGACCTGGACATGGAGGCTGCGGCGCAAGCCGCCCAGTCCGTCCGTTCCACGCTGCAGGACACGGCGGCCCGCAGGGAGCTGCGCGCCGACGAGCCGCAGCGACTGGCGGTGCAGTGCGATTGGGTTGTGCGGCTGAGCCAGGGGGATCGCTCGGCGCTCCTGCTCTCTTACTTCCTCTTGGGCCTTCACTATGACGGCCTGGGCCGCCATGACTTTGCCACGCTGCTGTTCTATCGCACGATCGAGGGGTGTGCCCACCAGCGTCTTGAGGACGTCTACGGAATTGACTCTGGAAAGGTCGACTGGGGAGCCGTGCCGGGGAACCTGGAAACCCTGAAGGACCGCTACGCCGAGCTGTGTGTCGCGCTCGACTACAAGTTTACCGATCTCCCTCCGTTTCTGGGGCTCGTCGCTGCGATCGGAGTCCTGTGGGGTCTCGATGACGACCTGTGCGGTGCGATCGGCATTCGCCGCCCACGAGACCTGTCCAGAATCGTGGGGTTGGCCCACCTGCGAAACCAATCTGTACT
>CALBET010001007.1 GCA_937888665.1 uncultured Acidobacteriota bacterium | reverse complement strand
GCTCGAAGGCGAGCGGCGGTTTGCCCTGCAGGTGCGCTTCCCGGCCGAGGTGCGCAACGACGAGGGCGCCATTGCCCGACTCCCCGTCGCCTCTGACGGTGGTCGACAATTACCACTTAGCGAACTGGCGACGTTCGACACCGAGCCCTCGGCGGCGCAGATCAGCCGGGAGCGCATCCAGCGCCGGCTGACGGTCGAACTCAACGTGCGTGGGCGGGATATTGCTTCAGTCGTGGCCGATGCCCGCGAGGCCATCGAGACCGGTGTCCCGCTGCCACCCGGGTACACCCTTGAATGGGGCGGCCAATTCGAAAACCTCGAGCGCGCGTCCGCCCGGCTGGCCATCGTCGTGCCGCTTGCCTTGCTGCTCATCTTCGTGCTGCTGTATGGGACGTTCAACGCGACGGGGCCCGCGTTGCTCATCTTCCTCAATATTCCCTTTGCTGCTATTGGCGGCATCGTTGCTCTGTCGCTTCGTGGGATGCCGTTCTCGATCTCTGCCGGCGTGGGATTTATCGCCCTGTTCGGCGTCGCGGTGCTCAACGGTGTGGTCCTGGTCTCCTATATCCGCCAGCTGGAGAGTGAGCAGGGGCTCACCCCCCTCGAGGCTGCCCGAGAGGCCGGCCTCGTCCGTATGCGTCCAGTCCTCACGACTGCCCTGGTGGCCGCCCTCGGGTTCATCCCGATGGCACTCTCAGCCGGCTCTGGCGCCGAGGTGCAACGTCCGCTCGCGACCGTCGTCATCGGAGGACTGGTGACCGCGACACTCCTGACGCTGTTGGTACTGCCCACGCTGTACCCATGGTTCGCGAGCCGGCGCGTGGATATCGAGGTATAGGGGAACACGACAGTGGGAGGAGTCCATGGAATGAGGCGTGACATCACGCGAGCGGACGACGGCGTTCCCCGCATTTTCCGCATCCACGGCATGGACTGCGCCGACGAGGTGGCGGTGCTCAGAGGCGAGTTGGGCCCTCTCGTGGGAGGTGGGGAACAGCTGGCGTTCGACCTCTTCCAGAGCACGATGACGGTTCACGGCGGGCAAGGCGCAGTCGCGGACATCGTCGCCGCTGTCGCCCGCACGGGGATGCGAGCCGAACCGTGGAAGGACCTCAGACCCGACGATGATCGCGGAGGCGTCTGGCAGCGTTACGGCCGCACGATCACCACGGTGGCCAGCGGGCTGCTGGCGGTCGCGGGGTTCGTCGTGCACACGGCGATGGCCGGGGGCGTCGCCGCGGCGCTCGGTGCGGCGGACATGGAGTCGGGGCACGCCGCGCCGCTCCTCGCGCGCGCGCTCTATGCCTCGGGGATTCTCAGTGGTGTCTGGTTCGTCGCGCCGAAGGCCTGGTACGCGGCCAAGACGATACGGCCCGACATGAACCTGCTGATGACCATCGCGGTGACCGGCGCCGTGGTCATCGGGGAGTGGTTCGAAGCCGCCACCGTGGCCTTTCTCTTCGCGCTGTCGGTGGCGCTCGAGTCGTGGAGCGTCGGGCGCGCCAGGCGCGCCGTCGAGGCGCTCCTCGAGCTGGCTCCGCCGACCGTCCGCCTGCTCGAGCCGGACGGCACGCGCGAGGTCCCGGTCGATCAGGCCCCGGTGGGGTCGCTGTTCCTGGTCAGGCCCGGTGAACGCATCGCACTCGACGGAGAAGTGCGCGGCGGCGAGAGCCTGGTCGACGAGGCGCCCATCACGGGCGAGAGTCTCCCGGTGGAGAAGGCGCCTGGCGCGCCTGTGTTCGCGGGCAGCATCAACGGTGACGGCGCCCTCGAAGTGGCCTCGACAAAGCGGGCCGGGCAGACGGTGCTCGCGAAGATGATTCGCCGGGTCGGACAGGCGCGGAGCCGACGTGCGCCGTCCGAGCAATGGGTATCGGCGTTCGCCCGCATCTACACGCCGGCCGTGTTGGGCCTCGCCGTCGTCGTCTGGCTGGTGCCGCCGCTGCTCGTCGGGGCCGCGTGGGGCGACTGGGCGTACCGGGCCCTCGTCCTGCTCGTCATCGGGTGTCCGTGCGCGCTGGTCATCTCCACACCGGTGAGCATCGTCGCCTCCCTGACTGCCGCAGCCAGAGAGGGTGTGCTCATCAAAGGCGGGGTGTTTGTCGAAGCGCCGGCACGGCTGTCCGCGATCGCCTTCGACAAGACCGGGACGCTGACCGCGGGAAGGCCGGCCGTCGTCGAGGTTGTGGCGTTCGACGGGCACACGGAGCAACAGTTGCTGGCCATCGCCGCCGCGATGGAATCGCGCAGCAATCACCCGCTGGCCCGCGCGATCGTCGCGCACGCCCGTGAGCGGGACATACGGCCGATCGTGGTCGAGGACGTCCAGGCCGTTCAGGGCAAGGGCGCGACAGGGCGCCTCGACGGACGCCCGTATTGGCTCGGGTCGCACCGCTATCTCGAGGAGCGTGGCCAGGAAACGCCGGAGATACACACCGCGCTGACGGCCCTGTCAGAGGGCGGGCGGACAGTCGTGGCGATCGGCAACGATGATCACGTGTGTGGATTCATCGCCTTGGCCGACCCAATCCGTCCGATCGCCGCGCACGTGCTGGCCGAACTGCGCGACTTGGGCATCCGAGAGACGGTCATGCTGACCGGTGACAACACCGCCACCGCCGAAGCAATCGGTCGCCAGGCCGGCGTCGACCAGATACGAGCCGAGCTGCTGCCAGAAGACAAGGTTGCGGCCGTGGAGGCGCTGCTGGCTCGGTACGGTTCCGTCGCGATGGTGGGCGACGGCGTGAACGACGCGCCGGCCATGGCCCGCGCGTCGTTCGGCGTGGCGATGGGCGCGGCCGGCAGCGACGCCGCGATCGAAACCGCGGACATCGCGTTGATGTCCGACGACCTGTCGAAGCTACCGTGGCTGGTGCGGCATTCCCGTCGCACGCTCGCCATCATTCGACAGAACATCGCCTTCTCCCTTCTGGTGAAGGCGGCGTTTGTCGCCCTCACGCTATGGGGTACCGCGTCGTTATGGGCTGCGATCGCGGCCGATATGGGGGCCTCGCTGTTGGTGATCTTCAACGGCTTGCGACTACTGAAGGCCTAACACCTTCGACGGCTGGGGCCGGAGCGCGCAGCGAACACGTGGATGGATCTATTTGCACCTGCGGCACTGGACACGCGAGAGGCGCTTCGACGCAAACGATGTTAAAAGCTGTTCCTGACTGAAATGGATTTTTTATTTGAAGCCTACACATGGGCAGCAATTTTGTTCGCGTTCGTCGCGGCGTGGGTCTATTTCTTCGGGTTACAAGACCCGGAGACACGAGACGTTCCGCCCAGACGTTGCGAGAAGTGTGGGAAGCGCTGGGCCGTCAAGAAAACACGCGACATCCAGGCAATATCTCCAGCCGAGCTTAAACAGCTCTGGCGCTGCAAGTTCTGCGGAAATGAGACGTGGTGGCCCAGACCGGCACCAGACATTTTCTAGCGCCGCCCCTGCGCTGTCCGGCTTGGCGGTGTGGAATGGAGTGCTGTCCCAAGACCTTCCAGCGGCCGGGCTCGTGCGGGGTCAAGGGATGATGCGAGACATCAACGGTACGAACGAGTACGAGGCAAGCCCCATGGCTGCCGCTGGAAACATGCTGTCTTGTGAGCGCTCTGCCGCGCTAGAAGTGCACGACGAGCCCACCGACAACCTGCTTGGGGGCCCGGGCCACCAGCAGTTCGTCGAACATCGAGGCGACGTCACGCGGTTCGAAGAACAGACTACGTACGGCGAACATGACTTCCCACCGACTACCGTCGAACGGCGAGACGGGCAGCGCCTGGTGAACCCGCACGTCGAACCTGACATCTCCCCCAATCGGCTCGTCCAGATCGGCGCGAGCGAAGGCGGTACTCACGCGGCAGCGCACGACGACGTGGGTATCGGTTTCCGGAATGTCCGTCTCGAAACCCCCGCTGATGTCATGGAACCGCTCGTGAAACGGTCGTAGCGCTCCAGGCGCAGCCGTCCTCAGTGCCGCATCGGCGCCAGCCTGTCTCCATTCAGCATCGGCAATGGTGTAGTCGAGCCACCCGGTCACCCGGTCGCCCAGCTCACGTCTGAGCGTCAACACCCACCCCCGGCTCGACACGGCGCCGGCCCGGGCCACGTCATAGTGCCCGGTCGGAGCCAGTCCAATGACATCCACCCCGAACAGGGTCGACATCTGATCGCGCACATCCTGATAGAACCGACGCACACCGACCACGTACTGCGACGTCAGATCGTGCTCGATCGCGACGTCAAGATGACGCGTGCGTTCTGGGTGCAGACCGCTTCCCGGTGAGAGCGCCGCAAACGTCCGCTCGGGCGGCAACCAGAGCCCAGATTGGGACGGCGGCAGGAATTCCTCGGCGCCGGGCGCGACGTGCTCCTGCGAGCCAGTGACGGTGACGCGGGTTCCCGGCGCGGGTGTCACCGTGAACCCGAGCCGGGGGTTGAACAGCGCGTTTTCCTCGATGTAGCCGTAGGTCGCATACCGGCCACCGTAATCAAGCGACAACTGCGGCGAGACGGTCCAGACATCGCTGACACCGAACCCCGCCGCGTATCGGCTCTCGGACGCGACAGTCAACGCGGCCGGATTCGCCCCGTCGTACTGCTGACGCCCATAGGAAACCGTGAGGCCGAGCTGATGGGGGCCCCGCCCGTCGGACAGATACGCACCTGACGCCACCCAGGAGGAGATCACCCCGGTCGTCATGACGCCCTTCGCCGCCCAATCTCCGTTCCAGACTGGGGCGCTGACCGCCACGTTGGCGATGTTCGCGGGCCGGGCCTCTCCCGTCAGCAGGTTCATCCCGCGTGTCAACAGGTTGACCTGGCCCGACAGCGGCAGATCTCCGAGCCCCGGCGTATACCGCGGCACCGACCCACCGAGGCCTGCCGCCCGAGCGACCGCGCCGTATTCGCCGCGGGTTACCGGCGCAGTGCCCGCAATCCAGGCGTCGGCCGCTTTCAATACGCTCCGCCGGACTCGGCGAAGGCGCCACGCCTTTTCGCTGTGGTCGTGCGGGGCTGGGTTTGCAGCAACGTCCGGTTCGTCCGCCGCCTCCGTGGCAAGGCTGGGTTCAGCCGCCGGAGCCGACCGCGCATCCTCGATCACAATAGCCCCCACGGTAGCCTCCGGGCCCACACGACTCAGCGTGATGGTGTGACGGGCCGGCGATCCTCCGACTACCGCGATCAACTCGCGGCGCGAGGCCTCGAATCCAGCGAGGTGCGCCTGCACCAGATAGCCACCCGGCGCCAGCGCACCCAGGAGAAAGCGCCCGGTCGGGTCGGACAACGCCAGTTCGGGGCCGGCTGGTCCGAAGGCAGAAACCATCACGCCCTCAAGAGGTCGTCCAAGGGTGTCAACCACAGCTCCCACGATGTGACCCGCCGCCACGGGCGCCGTCCACGCCGCCACCACCTCGTCGGTGGCGACAGCCTGTGTCCGCTGTCCGGCCGCATCGGCGGCAGCGCCGCCCGACGC
>CALBET010001006.1 GCA_937888665.1 uncultured Acidobacteriota bacterium | reverse complement strand
GGCAGATCGATCTGCGTGATGTCTCCGGTGATGACCGTCTTCGAGCCGAATCCGAGCCGCGTCAAGAACATCTTCATCTGCTCGGGCGTCGTGTTCTGCGCTTCGTCGAGGACCACGAACGCATCGTTCAGGGTGCGTCCCCGCATGAAGGCGAGCGGCGCAATTTCGATGGTCCCACGCTCGAGCAACCGGTCGACGCGTTCGGCGTCCAGCATGTCGTACAGCGCGTCGTAGAGCGGACGCAGATACGGATTGACCTTTTCCTGCATGTCCCCAGGCAGGAATCCCAGCTTCTCGCCGGCCTCGACCGCCGGGCGGGCCAGAATGATGCGCGTGACCTTCTTCGCCGTGAGGTACGCGACCGCTTGCGCCATCGCCAAATAGGTCTTCCCGGTGCCGGCGGGACCGATGCCAAACACGACGTCATGGCTCTCGATCGCCTCGAGATAACGTCGCTGGTTCAGGCTCTTCGGCGCGACCTGGCGCTTGCTCGACACCTTGACGGTGGCGCGCACGAAGAAGTCGCTGAGCCGCACCCCGTGTTCCTGACGCACCAACTCCGCCGCGCGACGGACGTCCTCCTGGGACAGCTCGTAGCCCTGCGCCACCAGCTCGGCCAGCTGCCCCACCAGGCCCTCAAGCGCCGCGAGTGCGGGTGGGGGACCTTCCACCAATAAGGCCGTGCCGTCCGTGCTAATGCGCACACCGAACAGACGCTCGAACGCCTTGAGATTGGCGTCATAGGACCCGAAGAGCACTTCGGCCCCGTTGTCCGGAATGGCGATCCGTGCGACCGTCATGGCGCCGGGCCCGCCTGGTTCTTCTGGCACGGATGGCAACGATGGTGACACGGTGTCAGGAGCCCGTCAAGATTGCGGCTTCCGGGCGAGGCGTCCGTCTGGCGGACGTCGCGGCATCGGCTCAGCGGGGTCACAGCCCACCTGGCTGCTCCCTCCTCGCCCCTGGCCAGCCGAACGCCTCGCCCGGAAACCACCGCTCATCTGTTCAGCGCTCTGGTGTGGGTTCCAAGTGCAAATCACGGAGCTGATGCGGGTCGACCGTGGACGGGGCGCCGGTCATGAGATCGACCGCCGCCGCCGTTTTCGGAAACGCCATGACGTCACGAATCGACGGCTCTCCCGCCAGCAGCGCGATGATCCGATCGACCCCGAGGGCAATCCCTCCGTGCGGTGGCGTGCCGTACTCAAGCGCCTCGAGAAAGAAGCCGAACCGAGACCGCGCGTCCTCGTCGCTGATTCCCAAGAGTTCGAAAATGCGCCGCTGCAGCGGCTGCTCGTGGATCCGGATACTGCCTCCACCGATCTCGCTGCCGTTCAAAACGAGGTCATACGCCTTCGCCCGCACCGATCCTAAATCGGTGTCCAGCCGGTCCCGGTCTTCATCACGCGGCGCGGTGAACGGGTGATGCATCGACATGTGGCGCCCCTCGGTCTCGCTCCACTCGAACATGGGGAAATCGACCACCCAGGTCAGGGCGCGGCACCGCTCATCGATCAGCCCCTCCCGGGCGGCCAGCCGGAGACGCATCTTCCCCAGCAGCGCTGAGGCCTCGTGGGGCGCCCCCGCTGCGACCAGCACGAGACCGTCCGCTCCGGCCTCCGCCGAGTCCAGGAGCCGGCCCAGTGTGTCGGCCCCCGCCACCTTCAGGATCGAACTCTGGACGTCGCCTTCGGGACCGCGACGGGCCCAGACCATGCCGGTCGCCCCGAGCTCAATCGCCTCATCGACCAACTTGTCGACCTGGCTACGTGAATACCGCCCCGCTCCGGGCACCACGAGCGCGCGAATCGCGCCGCCTCCCGCGATGGCGTCCCGAAACACCCGGAAACTCGATTCAGCAAAAACGTCGGACACGTCGACGATCGCCATCTCAACACGCAGGTCCGGCTTGTCGGACCCGTACTTGTCCATCGCCTCGGCGTACGGCAGCCGTGGAAACGGCGTCACGATCGATTCGTCATTCGCCGCGAACATCGCCTGCATCAGCCGCTCGACGGCAGCGAACACGGTCTCCTGCGTCACGAACGACATCTCCATGTCGATCTGCGTGAACTCCGGCTGACGGTCGGAGCGGAGGTCCTCGTCCCTGAAGCACCGCGCGACCTGAAAATACCGGTCCATACCGCCGATCATCAAGATCTGTTTGAAGATCTGCGGAGACTGCGGGAGCGCGAAGAATTCGCCGGGATGTACGCGGCTGGGCACCAGGTAGTCGCGCGCCCCTTCCGGCGTCGACTTGGCGAGCACGGGGGTCTCAATGTCGAGAAAACCCTGTTCGTCGAGCGACCGTCGCGCGGCCATCAGCACCCGGTGACGCAGCTGCATGTTCCGCTGCATTCGATCGCGCCGCAAATCGAGATAGCGATACTTCAATCGCAGGTCTTCCGACACCGGATTCTCGTCGGCGATCTGGAAGGGGGGCCGACGTGCTTCACTCAGCACGGTGAGCTCGCGTATCGCGATCTCGATTTCACCGGTCTCGATTTTCGGATTCAGCGTGTCGTCGGACCGGCGCTCGACCGTCCCGCTCACCGCGATCACATACTCCGGGCGCAACCGCTTCGTCTGCGCCAGCAGCGCTTCATCATCGCGCGCCACCACCTGGGTCAGACCGTAGCGGTCGCGGATGTCGACGAAAATGAGTGACCCGAGATCGCGCACCCGGTGCACCCATCCCATCAAGGTCGCCTCGGAGCCCATGTCGGTGGTGCGCAACGCCCCACACGTGTGTGTTCGTTCAGACACGTTTCAATCCGTTCCCGCGGCTCGTAGGTGCGCGGCCAGGTCTTCCCGGGCCACGGTCTGTTGGTGCCCGGTCTCCATCGTCTTGACCGTCACCTGGTTGCTCGCCAGTTCATCTTCACCAAGTATCAGCATGTAGCGGGCCTGGCTTCGATTTGCCCGCTTCATCTGCGATTTCGCGGACCGCCCCTCGTAGTCGATCAGCGTCGTGAGCCCG
>CALBET010001005.1 GCA_937888665.1 uncultured Acidobacteriota bacterium | reverse complement strand
CGGGTGATTGAACCGTTGTGGGAGCCGACGTTCCACGCGAGCAGTCACGGATTCCGTCCCAAACGGAGTTGTCACACGGCGATTACCGAAGCCCGGAGGTACGTGTCCGCCGGCTACGAGTGGGTGGTGGATCTCGACCTGTCGAAGTTCTTCGATCGGGTCAACCACCAACGTCTGATGGCTCGACTCGCTCAGCGGGTCGACGATCGGCGTCTCCTCGTGCTGGTGGGCCTGTTGCTCAAGGCGGGTGTGGTCATGCCGGACGGTTTGGTGGTGACGAACGACGAGGGGGTCCCACAAGGGGGCCCGTTGTCTCCGTTGCTGTCCAACATCGTGTTGGACGAGTTCGATCGCGAACTTGGCCGACGTGGTCATCGATTCGTTCGTTATGCCGACGATGTGAACATCTTCGTGCGGAGCGAACGGGCCGGACATCGGGTGATGGCGAGCGTGACGCACTTCATCGAAAACCGTCTTCGGTTGAAGGTGAATGTGTCCAAGTCCGCCGTCGCTCGTCCTGAAGACCGTCACTTTCTGGGCTTCCGCCTTCGACGCGACCCGTCGACAGGTGAAGTCGATATTCTGCTGTCTGAGCGCTCCAAGCGGCGCGCGATGGAGCGGATCCGCGAACTGACACCGCGAAACTATGGATGGAGCCTTATCAGCTGCATCCAGAGACTCAATGTGTACGTGCGCGGATGGTACGGCTTCTTCAGGTTGTGCTCTGCGAGCGAGGACTATTCGCTGCGTAAATTGGACGCGCACATCCGGCGACGGTTGCGCGCAATTCAGCTGAAACATTGGAAGACGAAGAAGACGATAGCGCACAAGCTCGTTGCGCTTGGCGTGAAACGGAAAACAGCGTGGCGACGGGTCTACATAGGGAAGAGGTCCCTATGGGCACTGAGCCACGACCCGGCGGTGCACCGGGGACTGCGCAATGCGTATTTCGCAGAACGCGGCCTCGTCAGCATCTTCGAACTGCACCGGATCACCCACGCGCCTATCGAAGGCCCGATCCAGCTCACGCTGGATCTTGGGAAAGGTTGAGGTCGTAAAACGGCCGGCGGCGGGGTTCACAACCCGTCGTCCCGAGGAGCCGGATGCGATGAGCGCAAGTCCGGTTCTGTGGGAGCTGGGGGCGGGTAACCGCCCCTGGCTACCCAACAGCGAACTCGGCGGCGCTGGCGCCGTGCCTCCGTGAATGCCCACGCGTGCCATTTCCCCGCAGTCTGCTAGACCCTAATCCAGTGCAATGGCGCGATGCCCGGCGTTCGAACGTGGTACTGCAGGGTCAGCCGGGTGACTGCGCAGTCGCTTCGCGACGCCCGTCCGCGGTCCAAGCGTGGCCGCTTTGCGAGGCCGGGCGGAGCGCGATAGGCTTGCCGCCGTGCCTCGCACGCCTCCAGGAACCCTTGTCGTCTTAGTCGGCGTCACCTCGCTCACGGTGGGGTTCCTGCCGCTGTTCCGACTCGATGGGCCGCCGAGCTTCCTGGTGTGGCTCGGCGTTGCTTTGTCGCTCGTGGGAGGGCTGATGGCACGCGAGGGCGAAGGGCGGCCTGCCAAGGCGCTCGCGCTCTTGGGGGTGAGCCTCGCCATCGTGGCCGTGATGGTGATCGTCCTCGTGGCGCTCGTTCTAGGCTCGGTGCCTGGTATGCCCGCTCGCTGAGCGTGTCCGCCGGTACGCTGCACAGCGGACGTCATCTAGGTGAGTGGTGCTGAACGTCGTCACGCCCCTCGCGGCGGCTCGATCGGCGATCTCGGCGCCCGATCTCTCGCGCCGCAGTGCACTCGAGGGGCCTCTGGGCCCGCCTTCGCACGTTCCGTGCCCTCGTTGCACTCGGCACCGAGATCGCCGGACGAGCCACCACGAGGGACGCAACGCCGTTTGGCACCACTCACCTAGCCCAGGTGCCCCCGGCGGCGAATCGCCAGCAACATCAGCATCCCCAACAGCAACGCGATCGGCCCCCCACTCCCACTGGGCGCGGCCTCACAGCCCCCGGTCGTGCGATCACCGCCATCATCCGAGCCGTCGTCGCCCGTCGTAGTGGTCGTAGTCTCCCCACCCGTCTCACCGCCGGTGGTACCGCCCGTTGTAGTGTCGCCAGTGGTCTCGCCGCCCGTCGTATCACCGCCGGTCGTGTCCCCGCCCGTCGTATCCCCACCGGTCGTATCGCCCCCGGTCGTGTCCCCACCGGTCGTGTCCGTGGGCGCCGCCTCGCACTGATTGTCCGTGCACACCTCGTCGGGCGCGCAGTCCTCAGCCGTCTCGCAGCAGCCCTCGATCGCCGCGCTCTCACACGTCGCGCCCGCGCAGGTGTCCACAGTACAGACATCCGAGTCATCGCACTCCGCATCCTCCGCGCAGCAGCCCTCTATCGTCACGCTCCCGCACTGG
>CALBET010001004.1 GCA_937888665.1 uncultured Acidobacteriota bacterium | reverse complement strand
TGCGTCCAGCTGGTCGAAGAGCTCATCGGCGATACGCGCTGCCAGTTCCGCGCCGAACCCGCACGTCAGCTGGTCTTCATGCGCGATCACGACGCGGCTCGTCTCGGTGACCGCCTCGGCGACGGACGACCAGTCGTACGGCGCCAGCGTGCGCAGGTCCAGCACCTTCACGCTGATCCCCTGCTGGGCGGCACGCTCGGCGGCCAGCAGGGTCTTGTGCACGAGCGCCCCCCACGTCACGACGACGATGTCGCTGCCGTGACGACACAGCCGTGCGCGCCCGAATGGAATCTGGTGGTCGGCTCCCGGATACGCCGCCTTGCTATGCAGCTGGCGATACAGGTGCTTGTGCTCCAGGAAGAGCACCGGGTCGTCGCAGCGGATCGCCGTGCGCAGCAGGCCGACCGCGTCCGCGGCGTTGGACGGATAGGCGATACGGATACCTGGGCAGTGGGCGAAGATGCTCTCGCCGGACTGGCTGTGGTACAGCGATCCGCCACGGAGATAGCCGCCGATCGGAGCCCGAATGATGAGTGGGCAGGAAAACGTGTTGTTCGACCGGTACCGCAACATCGTCAGCTCGTCGCGGATTTGCATCATGGCAGGCCAGATGTAGTCGAAGAACTGGATTTCAACAAGCGGCTTCACGCCGCGCACGGCCATGCCGACCGCCCGTCCGACGATATTGGCCTCGGCGAGCGGTGAATTGAATACCCGCTCCCGTCCAAAGGCTCTCTGCAGACCCAGCGTGGCTTTGAATACCCCCCCCTTGCCCTTCACGGAAGAGAGCGCCTCGGCCCGGCTGCAGTCGGCGACATCTTCGCCAAATACCACCAGGAGTGGGTTTCGCGCCATCTCGTCGTGGAGCGTGCGATTGATGGCGGCCACCATGGTGATGGGGTCACCCTCCGGCGTGCCGGCGACATCGAACGCCTCCGACGTGGGGTCGACGTCGGGCGAATACACATACCGCAATACCGTGGCCGGATCGGGCGGCTCGGCCGCCAGCGCTCGGTCGGCCGCGTCACGAATCTCGTCGTCCACGTCGCTCGCAATTTGAGCGAGCGTGTCGTCGTCGGCGACCTGATCCTCCCTCAGTCGGGCCGCGAAGCGGCTGAGCGGGTCGCGCGCTCGGTCGGCCGCTCGCTCAGCGGCGCTCTTGTACATGCCCTCGTCGTCCGACAACGAATGGGAGTAGAGGCGAACGACGCTCGCCCTCACCAGGGCCGGCCCGCGGCCTCCGCGCGCATACGCCAACGCGCGTCGCATAGCGGCGTAACTCTGCAGGACATCCGTTCCATCGGTCTCGATCACCTCGAGCCCCGGGAACGACGAGACGAGTTGCGCGATGTTGCCGCCCGGTGTCTGGATCTCGACCGGAACGGAGATGGCGTATCCGTTGTCCTCGATGAGATAGATGACTGGGAGTCGTCTGGTGCACGCCGTGTTCAGCGACTCCCAGAATTCGCCTTCGCTGGTCGCCCCGTCACCGAGGGAGACGAACACGACTTCGCCGTCGGCACCGCCGGCGTCGCGGAACTGGGACACCTCGGCGCATCCGATCGCGTGCAGACACTGGGTGGCGACCGCGCTCGACGGCGACACGAGATTCAGTGTCGGGTCGCTCCAGTGGGCCGGCATCTGCCGCCCACCCGAGCTGGGGTCGCTGCCGGCGCCAACCGCCCCGAGGAGCATGTCGTGCGCCGTGACCCCGATGGCCAGACAGAACGCCCGATCTCGGTAGTAGGGGAAGAACCAGTCACGGCCCGGTCGGAGTTGCATCCCGGCAGCGACCTGGACCGCCTCGTGTCCGGCTCCGCTGATCTGAAAGAAGCTCTTGCTCTGGTTGCTGAACTGGATTTCCTTGTCGTCCAGTCGACGCGACAGTAGCATCGTCCGATACAGTCGGAGTAGCTCGTCGCGCGACAGTCCCTCGTGCAGATGTGCGTGCGGTGCGGTGTTCGCGCCGCTGGAGACCATCGGGCTCTTCATGATGGTGGGGTCCTGCGCGTCGGACGTTTTTCCGATCGTCGGCGTGTAGCCCGCATGACCGGTAGATCATATCACCGTGGTCGTCCGCAATCAGTCGATCCTTTGACTCCTGCAACGCCTTGTATTTAAAAGAGTAATTAGATATGTCAGCACTCTACCCGCCTGGCGGTTCCGTGATCGGATGGGGCGAACTCGACCTGGAGAAAGTCACCGAGCTGATCTCTCGCAAGTTCGTTGCGGGTGATCGCCAGATGCTCGCGCAGGTCTATCTGAAACGGGGGGCCATGGTGCCGTTGCACCGGCATGAGAGCGAGCAGATGACCTACGTGCTCGATGGGTTGTTGAAAGTGCGCGTGGCCGGCGAGGAGGTGATCGTGCGGGACGGTGAGGTGGTTCGGATTCCCAGCGGGGTTCCACATCAGGCCGAGGCCCTTGCCGACACATTCGAACTCGATCTGTTCAGCCCGGTCCGCGACGAGTGGCTCGACCCCGACACGACCTGATCTCCGTCCTTCTGGCCGCGCGATAATGCGCGGCCCGCGGGCGCGGAGTGGGGTTATTGGGGCCCCGCGAGCGCCCGCGTAGGGTTCGGGGCGGAGCCCCGTCCAAGGAAGCCGCGTAGCCCCGTCTGAGTACTAATGCACGCGTCCGTTCCAGTCGTCCGAACCGCCGCGGTGCACGTTGAACTTCTTGCGCAGGCGGCCCATCTTCCACCGCAGGTACCGGTACTTGATCTCCGCCATGACGCCGAACCGACCGACCTGGCCAAGGCTGGCGCCCCGCCCGCCACGTTGCAGGTAGAGGTACCCAACGAGGAGCCCGCCGAGGTGAGCCATGTGGGCCACGCCGCCGGCCGTGTCGCTGAGCGAGGAAAAGAAGACGAAGCCGCCGATGATCAGCACGAAGTACTTGGCGGGGATCGGGATCGGAAACGGGAACATATACAGTGGGCGGGTCGGGTAGTAAATAGCGAATGCCATCAACAGTCCGTACACCGCGCCGGAGGCGCCGATCGTCGGTATCACGTACATGCGTTCGCCGAACACCGACGGCACGAGCGACGCCACGAGCATCGCCACGCCCGCGCCGGTGCCGGTGACGAAGTAGTACCGCAGAAAAAATTGCGACCCCCAGAGACGCTCCAGTTCCGTGCCGAACATCCACAGCGCCAGCATGTTGAACAGGATGTGCGTGAACCCACCGTGCAGAAACAGATACGTGAACGGCTGCCACAGCCACAAACGGCCAAAGACCGCGGCGGGGGTCAGCCCGAAAAAAGGAATCAGGGCAGGCACGATCTGGATCGCCACGAACGTGCCGACGTTCGCCCAGATCAGCATCTTGACTATCGGCGTGACGGAGCCCGGGCCGAAAGAGGACAGCGTCGATGAGGGGGCGTATCTGCGCATCGCGTGTTGGCGACTGGGAGGAGGTCCATCGTACCACGACGGCGTGGGGCGGGGACACTCGTGATCCCCCTGGTCCTGCCTGGTCAGCTCGGCGCCGCGCCCCGACACCCGATAGCGGCTAGCGTGCGGCTAGCGTCGGCGGCGGCGGATGATCTGGGTCAACGCGGGCTTGAACTCGGCAATCCGTAAAAGGCCGGCCATTCCCGCTAGCACCGCAACGCCCAGGGCAATCTCCGAGCAGACCATGACGAACAGTGTCACGAGCCCCGGGTCGGGCCAGCCGGTCGTGAGCCAGTCGTCGGCCGCGTGCACGGCGAAGCCCATGACTCCGGCGGCTACTGTGATCTTGGCGAGACAGGTGGCAAGAGCCGCGCCATCGAGCCCGCCGAGTCGCGGTCTGAGCAGGGCGAGCAGTGTCGCCGCGTTGGCGAGGGCGGCGACGGCGGTGCCCAGCGCGAGACCCTGATACCCCAGCCACCGGACCAGCGTGAGATTCAACACGATGTTGAGGGCCATGGAACCGACACTGACGTAGGCGGGGGTGAGGCTGGTGCCCAGTGCGTAGAAGGTGGGTACGGCCAGACGCACCGCCGAGTATCCAATGATTCCTGGCGCGTAGCACGCGAGGGCGAGAGCCGTCGCGCGAGTGTCCAGCGGCGTGAATGCCCCATGCTCGAAGATCAGCCGCACGATCGGTTCCGCCAGCACGATCAGGCCGACGGTGGCTGGAACCATGAGCACCAGCATCAACCGTAACCCGTGCGAGACGGTGCTGCGCATGGCGGCACGCTCGTGACGAGCCGCCTGACGCGAGAGCACCGGGAGCGCGGCGGTGGCGATCGACACCCCAAGCACGCCGATCGGGAGATACATCAGTCGAAATGCATTGGTCAGCCAGGTGACGGCGCCGGTGCCCTGGCTCGTGGCCAGAATCGTATTGACCAGCAAGTTGACCTGCACGGCCGCGCCCGCCACCGTGCCGGGGCCCATCAGCCGCAGGATCGTCCGAAGACCAGGGTCCGCCGGGTCGAGCTCAGGTCGGTATCGGAAACCTTCCCGGTGTAGCGCCCAGTACTGCACCGCGATCTGGCCGAGGCCGCCGACGACCACGCCGAACGCGATCGCCATGATCGGCTGGAGACCGAGACGCGGCATCAGCGGGACGAGCAGGAACGCGCTGCCAATGAGACTGACGTTGAACATCGCGGGGGACAACGCCGGCGTGAAGAATCGGTGAAGCGAGTTCAGCATCCCCATGCAGGCTGCGGCAACTGCCACCAACGTCAGGAATGGGAACATGACCCGGGTGAGGGAGACAGTCAGTTCGAGCTTCCCCGGTATGTCGGCGAAGTCTCCCGCGAACCGCCGGGTGAGCGGCTCCGCGAAGACAATCCCGGCCAGCACCAAGACGCTGGTCATGACGATCAGCGCACTGATCAGCTGTCGTCCAAGCGCCCACGCGGAATCGCGACCTTCCTCCGTGAGCCGGCGCGTGAAGGTGGGCACGAAGGCGGCGCTCATCGTGCCTTCGGCAAACAGGTCCCGCAACAAGTTCGGAATGCGAAAGGCGACGTAGAAGGCGTCCATGGCGTTCCCGGCGCCAAACATGAAGGCGAGCGACGAATCGCGGGCCAACCCCAGTATGCGGCTGCCCATGGTGGCGATGCCAACGATTCCGGCCGAGCGGGCAAGCCCGGTCTGGTGTGCCTTCGGGACTGGGAGAGAAGACGGGGGGGGCGCCGCAGGTGCGGTCGGCTCGGGGGGCGTCATCGGCGCGGGAGCAGCGTACCATAGGACCCGTGGTGGGGAGACCTTTGACACCCTGGGCGTTTTCCATTTCACATCGCGCCGAGTACGGGGTTGTAGTGGTTGCCGCCGTCGCGCAGCGTCGGCAGCACGCGGCCTTGCCCGGTTGACCACCCCGATCCCTGCATCACATGACGAACACATGCCCCGCGGAGCCTCCGGGCGACTTCGGTCTGTTGGTGGATACCTACCAAACCGAGATTCTGCGATACCTGCGGCGCCTGGCCGGCGATGCGGCCACCGCCGACGATCTTTTCCAGGACACGTTTCTGCGTGCGTTCAAAGCGTTCTCCCAATTGCGGTCGGATACGAACCACCGCGCCTGGCTATACCGCATCGCCACCAATCGGTTCCTGAACCATCGCCGGAGCCGGCGTCGAGGCATCGAGGTCGCGCTGGTCTCGGAGGTGCGGGGCCGCGGCCCATCGCCGGCGGCAGCCCATGAGCGCGCGGAGGTCGTGGACACACTGCGACAGGCGATCGCGAGGCTGCCGAAGCGGCAGCGCGCCGCGTTTATTCAGCGACAGTTGCATGGGTTCAGCTACCGAGAGGTGAGTGCTGTGCTCGGCGGTACGGAGACTGCGGCGCGCGCCAATGTGTATCACGCGGTGCGCCGTTTGCGCCGAGAGTTGGCGGCGCTACGGAGGACGACATGACGTGTGATGAATTCGCTGACCATCTGGATGATCTGCTGGCTGGTGATGGCGTCGGGCGCGCGGTGACCGCGATGGGCCGACACGCCGACAGTTGCTCCGTGTGTCGAGACGAGTGGCAGCGGGGTGAGCTGATCCGCCGGGCGTTGTCGGGCGCCGCAGCTACCGACGAGCCTGGCGCCGCCGACGTCTGTGGGGCGCGGGAGCGGCTACGGACCGCGCTTGACCAGGCTGGACATCCGCCGATTCGGTTTGGAGCGGTGACCACGCCGGTTGGGTCTGTGTTCATCGGCCGGACCGAGCAGGGGGTCTGCGACGTGACCTTCGGACAGTCGTCGGAGCGGGAATACCGGACCACGCTGCTGCAGCGCGCGCCAGAGGTGTGGCGGGATGAGGTCGGTCTGGCGCCGGTGGCCGAGCAGATCGCGGCGTACTTTGCGGGGACATTGACCCGGTTCACCGTGCCTCTGGATCTGCGCCGGGTGACGCCGTTTACCGCCCGAGTGCTTCGAGAAATCCGAAAGATCGGCTTTGGTCGCCTGACCAGCTATGGAGCGCTGGCCGCTCGTCTCGGGTCACCCGGCGCGAGTCGGGCTGTCGGAGGGGCGTTGGGGCGCAATCCGGTCCCCATCATCGTTCCCTGTCATCGGGTGCTGGCGCAGGGGGGCCGGCTCGGGGGGTTTACCGGCGGTCTGGCTACCAAACGGATCCTGCTGGCAGTTGAAGGACATCAATTTCCGGAGCCCACGCCGACCTAGCGATGCTGACCCCAATGGATGTGCCATTCGCTGTCAATGCATGTGCCCATGCCAGCGCTGGGCATCGCCGCGACAGCTTGCCTACTCCCTGTATGCGCACGCCTCGCGCCTGGCGGGACGGCCCCTCGACGGAGAAGATGGCACACGCCGTTTGCGAAGAGTCCTAACGTCGACGAATGGTTGTGGTTCGTGCTCCGGTAGCCGGTTGCGCGGTCGTCGTGGTGCCGAACGCCCCGGTTTGGACGCCGGCGGCCTCTTGATCGGGGTCGCTACTGCCCAGCGGCAGCCCGGGCCGTGAGGCCGGCACGGTACCGAAGGCCGGTATCGCGTCCTCCGATGCGGGCTCTTCGTCATCGCCGTCATCCGATTGCTGCAACAGCTGTTGGAGTTGTTCCAGCTGCTGCTGCTGTGCCGCGGTCGCCGTGAACGGCGCACGACCGCGCCCGCCGCTGGGGGCCACGTTCAGACTACCGCCCGCGGCGGCTGGACTCACTCGGGGAGGCGCGGGTCTGGTACCAGGGACGCCGGACACCTGACGCGTGGCGGCCCCTTTGGTCTCGGCCATCACAAGGATGCGGTCGAATCGGGAGCCCCCCTCCAATAGCGCCGCGCGCGGCGCGGCGAGGTAGCCGGCGGCGTCGCGCAGCAGGGTACGGAGGGCCTGCGCCTCCGGCACGTTCACCAGTTCCAGCGTCACGACCTCGTCGACGAGTCCGTCGGCGTCAATGATTCGGGTATGGCCGACCCGGCCCCACTCGGCCAGGATCGCCTTGATGGACACCTGCTGCGCTCGAATCGTGACGCGGCCGTCCTGGATCGACAACTCCAGGTCGTCGGCGGCCGACACCGGCGCCGCCAAGGCGAGCGCGACGCAGATGGTTGCGAGACGAATCGAAACCATCGCGAGGGATACCTTTACCATCCCCGCAAGTATACGCCCGGCGACTGCGCAACACACCGGGACACTCGAACAAGCGGCCGCGTAGGCGTGCTGGACGCAGCCCCGTCCGAGTACTACACGTACTCGGGCCGTTGGGCGCGGTGGTGCTCGATCACGAGGGAGAGAATGTCCGGCAGTTGGACCCGCGCCTCGTAGCCAATCAGGTTCTGCACTTTGGTAAGGTCCGGGACACGTCGGGGCATGTCCTCGAAGCCGCTCTCGTATGCCTCGTCGTAGGGGACGCTGACGATCTCGGAATTGCTCCCGGTTTGCGCCTTCACGAGGGTCGCCAGCTCACGAATCGTCGTCTCGTGGTCGTTACCCAGGTTGAAGACCTCGCCCACGGCCTTTGGCTCTGCGGCCAGCGCGATGATTCCGCGGGCGACGTCGCCGACGAAGCCGAAGCTTCGAGTCTGTGTCCCGGGGCCGAAGACCGTGATCGGTTCGCCTGCCAGCGCCTGGCGCACGAAGTTTGGAATGACCATGCCGTAGCGGCCGGTCTGCCCTGGGCCGACGGTGTTGAACAGGCGGAGGATCACGACCGGGAGCCCCCGTTCTTTCCAGTAGGCGAGTGCGAGGAATTCGTCGATGGCCTTGCTGCACGCATAGGCCCAGCGGTGCTGGTGGGTCGCACCAAGTACCAGGTCCGCGTCTTCGCGGAACGGAATGGCGGTGCTCTTGCCATAGACCTCGGAGGTCGAGGCGATCACCACGAGCTTGCGCTTTTTGGCGGCGTGCTTGAGCACCACCTCCGTGCCGGCAACGTTGGTTTCGATGGTATGCACCGGCGCCTCGACAATCAGCTGTACGCCGACGGCGGCCGCCAGATGGAAGACCACGTCACAGCGGTCGATGTGCTCCGAGAGCAGCGGTTCGTTGGTGATGGTGTCGATCGCATAGCCGAACCGCGGGTGCGCTTTGAGTGGTTCGATGTTGTCGATCGAGCCAGTGGAGAGGTTGTCCAGTACGAACACCTCGTGCCCGATGTCGAGCAGTGCGCGGGCGAGGTGCGAGCCGATGAAGCCGGCTCCGCCGGTGATCAGGGTTCTCATGGTGTGGCGTTTCGATGGCGGCTCAGGTAGCGAACCTGAAGTTGATGATGTCGCCGTCGCGGACCTCGTACTCCTTGCCTTCGAGCCGGACCTCCCCATGCTCGCGGCAGGCAGGGTAGGAGCCGTCCCGGGCGGTCAGCGCCTCGTACGAGACAACTTCGGCGCGTATGAACCCCCGGGCAATGTCGCTGTGAATCTCGCGCGCCGCGTTCTGTGCCGACGTTTCTTGAGGGATGGACCACGCACGGCATTCGTCCTCGCCGACCGTGAAGAACGAAATGTAGCCAAGCAGATGGTAACTCGCTCGGATGACCCGGTCGAGCCCGGAGTCAGCGAGTCCGAGGTCCTCCAGGAACGCCGCGCAGTCATCCGGTGGAAGCTGCGCGATCTCAAGCTCGATCTTCGCGCATACCGGCACCGTTTCGGTGGCGGCGCCGGACAGCGCTTCGGCGAGCCCGGCCTGTTCGATTGCCCCCGCTGGGTCCGAGACGTCAGATTCGTCGAGGTTGAGGACAACGAGCAGCGGCTTCGCCGACAAAAAGCTGAAGCCTCGGAGCCGCTTGGTGTCCTCCGGATCCAGCGCGAGCGTGCGAAGCGGCTGCCCGTCCTCCAGGGTGGCCCGGCATTGCTCGATGACCCGGGCTTCCTCGTCTAGTTCGCGGCTCTTGCCCTTCTTGAGGTCCTGCCGGATGCGCTCCAGCCGCCGTTCGGCGACACCAAGGTCCGCCAGGATCAGCTCGTCTTCCATTTGACGCAGGTCACGAGCCGGGTCGACGTTCCCCGCGGCATGTGGCACGCGCTCGTCCTGGAACATCCGGAGCACGTGCAGCAGCGCGTCAGCGTTGCGGAAACCGGACACGTCGAGCAGCGCCCTTGCTCCGCCGTGGCCGGCGAGCTCGGTCACTTCGACGGTGGCCGGGACGTGCCGCTTCGGCTTGAAGAGCGCGGTTAGCCGGTCCAGCCGCGGATCCGGCACTCGGGCCACGCCAACCTGCGGTTCGGGGCGACCGTCGGCCTGTCCATCCCCCTGACCGGACTGGCTGAGCAGCCGGAGCAATGTGGTTTTGCCGGTCGACGGAAGACCGATCAGCCCTGCTCGAAGCATCGTCTACGGTCCATGGCGAGGTTCACAAACGCCGGCGCCTGGCCGTGGGCCGTGCAGTGACACGCGACTGCGTGCAAACCTAGCGAAAATTAAGCGTAAGTCGTTGATCCACCAGAATTTGGCTGTTGACACTAGACTGGCCGCCTTCTACTATCGCAGTGGAATTTATTGGACACAAGTGGAGTAAATAGGGTGCTGCGGGGAAATTTTTCAGCCAAGATCGACGAGAAGGGGCGTCTGAAGATCCCAACCTTGTTTCGCGCCACGATTGAAGACCGATACGGCACCCAGCTCTTCATTACCAGCCTGACAGGCGAACTCGTGAGCATCTATCCGCTCCAAGTCTGGATGGAGATCGAAGAGAAGCTCGCGAAGGTCCCCACTACGCTCCCAGCCCGCGGCAAGTTTCTGGACCGAGTCAACTACTTCGGCCAGCCCGGCGAGTTCGACAAGCAAGGTCGGGTGTCGATTCACGGGCGGCTTCGCGAGTCGGCGGCCATGGCTGGCGATGTGGATGTGTTCGGTCAATACGACTATCTCGATGTCTGGAACCACGAGCGCTTCGTGGACCGCCTGGGCGGGGAACCGTTCACCGACGACGACGCGCGGGCGCTCTCTGAGTTCGGTATCTGAACGCGATGATTCTACACGAGCCGGTGCTCCTGGTGGAGACGATCGAGCAGTTGGCGCCAGCGGGGCGTCCGCTCATGCTTGATTGCACGGTCGGGACCGGAGGACACACCGAAGCGCTCTTTCAG
>CALBET010001003.1 GCA_937888665.1 uncultured Acidobacteriota bacterium | reverse complement strand
TTCCTCAACGACCGCCAGGTGGCGCGTGAGCGGTTCGGCGGGCCCGTGGAGACGGGGGACGTGATCGAGCTGGTGCCGGCCATCGAGGGCGGAGCCTGATACGCCGGCTGCCACGATCGCGCTCAGATGTTCGGGCGCCGCACGCCCGAGTCAGCGCGTGGCCGAAGCGCCGCATGACATCTCTGCGATTCCCCCTCGTCCATCCTTGCTCGACCTCTCGACGCGCGAGTTGGAAGCGTTGGTCGTGACGATGGGCGAAGCCCCGTACCGGTATTCCCTGCGCCCAGCCCCGCCGTCGTGACGGTCATGGTGTGGGCCCCACGAGCGAAGGCGCGGCGCGGCGGCCGGACCTCGTCACCTGTCGGGCCGTGCTGGAGTCGCAGATGCCCGAGTTGGTACCGGTCTACCGCTCGCTGTGCCGGTTGGCCGACAACGACGACCTGGCGTCACGCTTTCTGAGCATGTGGTGTCCTCCCCCCTATCTCGCCGGTTGTTCGCAGGTGGCCTGGACCCGCGGCAGCCCAACCCTCATCCGCAACTACGATTTCACACCCAGGTGTTTTGACGGCCGCCTGCGCAAGACCCATTACTGCAAGCCGGTGCTGGGCATGCAGGACAGCGGGTGGGGTTTGCTCGATGGGATGAACGCGGACGGTCTGGCCGCCGCGTTGGCCTTTGGCGGACGCAAGGTTACCGGCGCGGGCTTCGGTATTCCTCTGGTCATCCGGTACGTGCTCGAAACGTGTAGCACCGTCGACGAGGCGCGCCAGGTGCTCGTTCGTCTGCCGGTTCACATGGCCTACAGCGTCACACTGGTCGATCGATCGGGACACTTTGCCACTGTCCACCTCAATCCGGACCGGCCGACCGAAGTGGTCGACCAGGCCTCGGTCACGAATCACCAGCATCAGGTGGAGTGGGACGAGTACGCCGCCTTCACGCACACGCTTGAGCGTAAGGAGACGCTCGACGCGTGTCTGGCGGATCGCCGCCTCACGCGCAAGGACCTGCTGGCGCAGTTCTTGAAACCGCCCTTGTACAGCCAGCAGTACCTGCGCGGCTTTGGGACGTTGTATACGGCCGCCTACGACGTCGCCCGCGGCGTGGTCAGGATCGTGTGGCCGTCGAAGCAGGTCGAAGCCGGCTTCAAGAGATTCGAAGAACAGGCGGTGGATGTGGTGCTGCTCCGGCCGGTCGGACGCGTCATGGTCAAGGGCCGCGGAGACCGCCGCTACGTCAACTGAGGACCATGCGACATGTTACCGTTCGCTGCGGCGGAGACGTCACACTCCACGTTTCCGCACCGTTGTCGACAGTGATTTGCGCCCAAGAACCCAGTAATGCGGACGTACATCCGTGCGCAGGAAGAGGAAGAGCGTCGGCAGGACCAGCTTCGGTTCGATGAAAGGTAGCCACCTGTAAGGTGGCGCAAGTGACCGCGCAGCGGTCACGTCCAGGCCGCTTCGAGCGGCTCACAAACTTAAAGCCCCCGGCTTTGCCGGGGGATACTTACGCGAGCGAGAAGCAGCGCCGTTCGAAGGCAGCGGGGTTTTCGCCACGGGCGGTCCTGGAGCCGTTCATGGGAACGGGTGTCGCCCGACCCTTGCGCTATGACACCCCGAATCTTAGGCGGATCACGTCCCCGCGGTACTGAAAGATCTTCTTGAGGGTCGGGCCGATGAAAAGGCGATTCGCCAGCCGGCCAAGGATGCCGAACGGTGGCGCGTAATACACGCGATCCTCCATCACCGTGCGCCCGGCGTCGGTCTGGAACGTGTGCTCGTGCCACCAGAGGCGGTACGGGCCCACCTCCTGCAGATCGACAAAGCGTCGGCCCGGCTCCCAGGTGGTGATGCGCGATCGCCAGCGCATCGGCAACGGCCCGACCGACACGCGATAGTCGATTGCCGCGCCCTCGGCCATCAGTGGGATCTCCCCGTGGACGCGGAACTTCATGGCGGCCGGGGTGATGAGGCCGAGGTTCTCGGCCTTCGAGAAGAACGAGAACGTGTCCGCCAGCGGTGCATTGATCACCGTCCTGGTCCGCAGCTCATAGCGAGCCTTGGCGGCGCCTTCGGGCCTCGCTTGCGCGGGTGAGATGGTGACGGACGCACCCCCGACAATATCGGCGAGCGCCGCGTCCAGGGTGGGAAATGCGAACGAGAACTCGCACTGTCCAAGCGCCGGCGCCTCGACGCGCTGGCTCGCCAGCAGTACGGTGGCCGCCTGGCCGAAGATCGCCTTGAGCGCCAGCGCCGGCAGTGGGAGCACCGCCGGACGATGGAGGGCGCGACCGAGGGCCCGTGCAAACGAGCGGCTGGTGGCCTGCTCCGGCGCCACACCGTTCACCGGCCCTCGATAGCGCTCGTCGACGAGCGCCACGGCCACGATCTTCACGAGATCGTGGAGATGAATCCATGGCAGGTATTGGCGGCCGGAGCCGACGGGTCCGCCCAGCCCGAACTCGAAGGGGGGCAGCATCTGCGCCAGCGCACCCCCGGCGCGGCCCAGGACCACCCCCGTGCGCAGCCGCACCACACGCACCCCCAGCGTCTCGGCCTGCTGCGCCGCCTCCTCCCACTGCTGGCAGAGGCGTGCGAGAAAATCGTCGCCGGCGCTTGATGTTTCCGTGAGCGGTTCGTCGGCGCGGTCGCCGTAGTAGCCCACGGCGCTGCCGGAGATGAAGACGCTCGGCCGCGTCTTGGCCGCGGTCATCGCGCGCACGAGATGGCCGGTGACGTTGACGCGACTGTCGGTAAGAATGGCGCGACGCGCCGCGGTCCACCGGCCGCCCATGAGTGGCGCGCCGGCGAGATTCACGACCGCGTCGCACCGCTCGAGGGCGGTCACGAGTGCGTCCAGCCCCGCGTCGGCGGGAACCCGCTCGACCTCGGCTCCCAGCAGACTCCGGGCCGCCGTCTCGGACCGGACCCACGCCACCACCGAGTGCCCGTCCCGCTGAAGCAGCGGGATCAGCGCACGGCCAATGAAGCCGGTTGCGCCGCTCACGAATACACGCATGTCACACGCCCCCTATATCCTGCGGCTGTCGTAGGCCCAGTGCAGCACGGCCTGCCGCTGTCGTCTGCGACACTCGAGGTCGCCCGGTTCGCAGTTTTTCCGAATGGCCGTCACGTGCCGCGCCATGGCCCGCCAGCGTCGAATCTGCCGCGCATCGTCGGCGGTCCGACGGCCCATGTAATAGCGGCAATACCACTGGAACCACCCGCGCGGATCCTGCGCGTGGATCCAACCGTGGCGGCGCCAGACGGCGAGCGACTGCGACGCATTCACGCCGAAGCAGTTCAGGCGCGCGTCGCGCCGCTCGGCCGACAGCCTGGCGCCGACGAACCAGGCGACGGGAAACTCCGCGTGCCCGTCGGTCATGTACTTCCCACCGAACACGCCAAGCCGCAGCATCTGCTTGGGGGTCAAGTCCGGGGTGAAGGCGGGTCCGAAGTTCCGGCCCACCGGCTCGGTGCGCCAGTAGATGTAGCCGTGCTGCATCCGGTCGTTGACGACCACCTGCTTCTTCATCGCGCTCACACGTGGTTGCGTAGCATCAGCTCGACTGGGTGCGGCTGCAGATACACCTGACCCGCGAGATACGACACACCACAGCGTCGGATGTGATGGCCGAACAAGGTGAGCGGCACCACCAAGGGCACGCGCTCACCCGCGTACTCCTCGATGAGGGCGAGCAGCTCGGAGCGGCTCTCGGGGTCGAGGGCCTGCTTGAAATACCCCAACATGTGCTGGAGCACGTTGGCCTGCCGTCGCGGGGTGGCGATGGTCGTGAGCGCCTGCATGAAGTCAGACGAATAGCGCGCCTGGAACTCGCGCGGCGCGTCTAAGCCACATTCGACCTCTGGGCACACGGGCACCCAATCAACGAATCGTCCAAGCGACTTCACCAGGAACGGATCGCGCTTGTGCCCCCCGTCGAAGCGCACGCGTTCGCCGAGCAGGCAGGCCGATATACCAAGACGGATACGTTGGGGATTCACGTCGAGCGAAGCCGACCAGATGGCCGACGCCATCGGAAACAGATAGCGCCGCGTGAAGGCTTCGCCGAAGCGGCGCGAATCGAGAAAGTGACCAAGCGTCTGGTGCTCCGCGTCGGGCGCACGGAGCAGCGCTGGCGCTTCCCGATTGAACCGCAGGATCTCTCGAAGCAGGGACAGATGCGACCAACTGACGAGGTTGCCTCGCTGGGCGAAGAACCCGTTGGCCCCGCGGCTGCTGTACTCAAGTCCGGTCTGCCGGCACGAGACCGCAAAGGACATATCGGAGTCGCGGGTGGCCACGCCGAGTTCCCCGAAATCCAGCGCCAGGCTGCCGTCCGCGGTGGCGATGAGCACCGTGTTGGTGTGGCCACCGGGTCGCCGTTCACGTTCGAAAAGATGCACCCGGTGCCGTCGGCTCAACAGATAGGCGACCGACAAGCCGGAGATGCCTGCCCCGATAACGGCGACCGTCTTCATGCGTCCCTAGGATTACCATTACAGTTCAACGTTGTCAACTATTTGTCCATGACAAACGCTTGACAACAAGGCATTGCCACATTACGCTGCCAGGGTTGAAGGAGCGGTTCGAAAACAGGAGATTATGGATGGGACACCCAGTCACACGCGCGGCCCTCGGCGCCGTGGCCTTCATGGTCTTGGTGCTGGTCGACGTGGCGTGGGGCACCGTGGCGACGGCCGTCTCCGCCGCGATCGTCCGCACATTCATGCGATGAGCTCGACGGCCCGCTATCCGATCCGCGTGGTCTCCCGGTTGACCGGAATCGGCATCGACACGCTCCGCGCCTGGGAGCGTCGCCATGGTGCCGTCGCTCCGATCCGCGAAGAACGGGGACGCATGTACACGGATGCGCACATCGCGCGGCTGCGACTGCTGCGCCGCGCGGTGGAGCAGGGGCACCGCATCGGCTACGTGGCGGGCCTTGCTGACGAGGCGCTGGGTGAGCTCGCCGCCGCGGGGGAGATGGCCATGGCCGCCGTCGACGATGGGACCGAGCGGACGCGGCTGGCCCCGGCGGCGCTGACCGCCGCGCTGCGCGACTACGACGCGGCCGGCATCGATCGCGAAATCGCTCGCCTGGCGGCCGTGCTCCGTCCCGTTGACCTGCTCCAGGACGTGCTCATGCCGGCGCTCGCGCAGCTGGGTGACGACTGGCAGCGGGTGCACGCGGGCATTGCCCGTGAACACTTGCTGTCGTCAACCGTACGGCATCTGCTCGGATCGTTTCTCCGACTGCATGCGGGCCGGGCGGCGCCGGCGACACTCCTGTTTGCGACCCCCGCCGGCGAGCGTCATGAGATCGGCACGCTGGGCGCGGCGATGGTGGCGGCCGGCAGCGGCCTGGGCGTCGCGTATCTCGGCCCAGACCTTCCCGCCGCGGACATCGTCGACAGCGTCGGGCCGGCCGGCGCTCATGTGCTGGTGTTGGGGATCACGAAGGCACCGGCGACGAAAGCGACGGAGCGGAACCTCCGCACCATCGTCCGCGACCTGCCGCCAGAGGTCGAGCTGTGGGCCGGCGGGCGCGGGGCCGAGCATCACGCCTCGATCATTGCCGCGCGGGGCCTGGTTCTGGGCACCTACACCGGCTATCAACAGGAACTCGTCCGCATCGGCGGACATATCGCGTGACACCGATGAGAGGGCGCGCGCCGTTCTGGTCGCCGGCCGGCGCGTCAGCCGTGGTCGCAGGAGCCATGCTGGTGCTTGTCGTTGGCACCGCGGCGGCTCAGGACACCACCGGGGTGGGCGCCATCAGCGGGGTGGTAGTGGATGCGGCGGGCCAGCCGGCCGAGGGTGTGCGCCTGTGCGCCCTTGACACCGCCACGTGCACGACCAGTGACGCCCGCGGCGCCTTTCGCATCGGCGACCTGCGGGCGAACGCCTATCGTCTGGAGATTCTGCCGCTCGTCGGCCCACCGTTCACCAGCGACCCGGTGCACGTGCGCGCCGGGGTGGAGGGCATGGTGCACATCGCGCTGCCGCCGTCGGAGAACTACCAGCAAGCCGTCATCGTGACGGCGCCAGCCTTCCAAATGCCTGAGGAGGTGAAGACCTCTGGCTTCCTGGTAGAGCCGCGCGCGATCCTCAAGAGCGCGGCGGCCCTCCAAGACGTGTCGCGCTACGTGCAGGGCCTGCCCGGCGTGGCGATCGGCACCAACGACTTCCGGAACGACATCATCGTCCGCGGTGGCAGTCCCCTCGAGAACCTCTTCCTGGTCGATAACGTCGAGATTCCCAACATCAACGCCTTTGCGAACTTCGCCTCGGCCGGCGGCACCGTCAGCCTGCTCGATGCCGAACTCCTGCAGGATGTGACGTTTCTCAGCGGGGGCTATCCCGCCCCCTACGTCAACCGCACCTCCAGTGTGCTGCAGGTGACCCAGCGGGAGGGCAGCCGCGAGGCGGTCGGCGCAAAAGCCACGCTGGGCTTTGCCGGCGCCGGCGCCATTGTCGAGGGTCCCCTCGACACGGGGCAGGGGTCCTGGATCGTATCGGTCCGACGAAGCTTCCTGGATCTCTTCACGCAGGACATCGGGTTCGGCGGGGTGCCGGTGTTGTATTCCTTCAACGGTAAGGCCGTCTACGACCTGACGCCCAGGGACCGTATCTGGGTGGTCAACATCGCCGGTATCGACAACATCCGGCTCGGCCTCAGCGACTCGACCGACCTGGCGGATGAGATCGCCAATTTCGACATCCGTTTCAACGGCTGGCGAAGCGCCACCGGCGTCAACTGGCAGCACATCTTCGGATCGCGGGGTGTGGGTCTGCTCGGCATCACCCACTCCGAGGCCAAGGTCGGCCAGCAGGTCAAGGACCTGGTGGCGCAGGAAGGGGGGACGCGTGACCTGGCGCCCCGAGATCTCATCGACCGGAGCCCGGTGGTCTATTTCGAGGACTCGCGGGAAGGGGAGACGACGGTCAAGTACGACCTCACGGTGCACGTCCCCTACTTCGACACCGTCCAGACCGGCGGGAGCGTCAAGACATTCGGCATCAATTACACGGCGCAATCGCCCTTCGGAAACGACTCGCCGTTCTCGCCCCTGCCCGGCATCGATCCGCTTGCGCTTGCGACACGCTTCCGGTCCTACCAGACCGGCGCCTACGTGCAAGCCTCGAAGCAGGTGGCCTCGCGGGTCCAGCTCACCCTGGGTGGACGCGCCGACCACTACGACATCCTGTCGCAGGCCCGGTTCAGCCCACGCGCGGGCGTTACGGTCCGGCTCACCGACGCGGTGTCGTGGAACTCGAGCGCCGGGTTTGCCAACGCGCGCTGGAACCGACGCAGCAACGTGCAGCAGTTCGGCGAACAGCAAGGCATTTTCCCCATCCTGGGCTTCGACTGGCGGATCTAGACACATGTCTCGCATGATCATCGCAATCGGCGTTGTCGCATTCCTCCTGATGGCGGCCGCCACACTTCGAACTGACTCCGCTCCCGGAGCCTTGCAGGAGGGCGACCCGTTTCCCGCGCTCGAGGGCCACGACCTGACGGGTGGCGACGCGCGGTTGCCACAGGCGGCGTTGGGCCGAGTCGCGGTCGTGGCGATCGGTTTTACCTACGGGTCCCGTTTCCCGGTCGAAGCCTGGGCGGACTGGTATTACACGACGATCACCGCCGGGACGGCTGTCGTCCTCTTCGAGGTGCCGATGATCGGGGGGGTGGCGAGCCTGGGCCGGTGGTTCATCGACAAAGGGATGCGAAATGGCACCCCGGCAGAACTGCACGATCGCGTCATCACGGTGTATGGACACGCGGGCGAGTGGAAGCATCGGCTCTCGTACTCTTCCCAGCACAAGGACGACGCCTACCTGATCGTCCTCGACCGCGAAGGCGTCGTGCGATGGCTTGGTCACGGCGCGTTCGAACCGCCGGTGGCCGACGAACTGGAACACGTTCTCACCTCCCTCGCCGACCGACGTCAGATGGCGTCCCGTCTGGACTCGGCTGGCCTGAGGGCCCAACGATGACGGTGCAGGAACCGGGGACGCCCACGGCTCCCACGGTCCTCGTCACCGGCGGCACCGGCTACATCGGGGGCCGTCTCGTGTCGGTTCTCGAAGCGTCGGGGGTTCGGCTGCGCTGCCTCGCGCGGCGCCCGGAGGCGCTCGAGTCACGGGTGTCACCGACCACCGAGGTGGTGGCCGGCGATCTGTTCGACCCCCCGTCGCTCGATCGTGCCTTGGCGGGGATCGACGCCGCCTACTACCTCGTGCACTCGATGGGGACGCACGGTGACTACCTCGAAAAGGATCGCACCGCCGCCCGCAATTTTGGCCAGGCGGCGAAGCGGGCGGGCGTTCGACGCATCGTGTATCTGGGTGGCCTGGCGACGGGCGACGAAACGCTGAGCAAGCACCTGGAGAGCCGCATCGAGACCGGCGAGGTTCTCAGGGCAAGCGGGGTGCCGGTCGTCGAGCTCCGCGCGTCGGTCGTGATCGGCTCCGGCAGCCTGTCCTTCGAGCTCATCCGCGCGCTGGTGGAGCGTTTGCCGGTGATGATCTGCCCGCGGTGGGTGTCGACGTTGGCACAGCCCATCGGGATTGATGACGTGCTCGCGTATCTGGCGGGGGCGCTCACCCTGCCTGGCCAGGAGAGCCGCACGTGCGAAATTGGGGGCGCGGACCAGGCAAGCTACGGCGACCTGATGCGGGAGTACGCGCGCCAGCGGGGGTTGAAGCGGCTCATGATATCGGTGCCGCTGCTCACGCCACGTCTGTCAAGCCTGTGGCTCGGGCTGGTGACGCCGGTCTACGCGCGGGTTGGACGGGAATTGATTGCGGGGCTGAAGAACAAGTCAGTGGTGACGGTTCCTGGCGCGCTGTCGGCATTCCCGGTGAGGCCCGTGGGTCTGGGTGAAGCGATCGGCCGGGCGATTCGCCATGAGGATCACGCGTTCGCGCTGACACGGTGGTCCGATGCTCGCTCCTCTGGCGGGGAGTCGCCCTCGCCGGCCGGAGCGCCATTGGGCAGCAAGCTCGTCGATGCGCGGACGATGCGCGTGACGGTGGAGCCGGACCGGGCGTTCGCGCCGATCGCGAGCATCGGGGGCGAGCGAGGCTGGTATTTCGGCACCTGGCTCTGGCGGATCAGAGGCGCCGCCGACCTGTTGATGGGCGGTGTGGGCATGCGTCGCGGACGACGCGACCCCACCGCGCCGGCGGTCGGCGACACCCTCGACTTCTGGCGCGTCGAGGCGTACGAACCAGGCCGACGGTTGCGGCTCGCGGCGGAAATGAAGCTGCCGGGCCGCGCCTGGCTCGAGTTCGAGGTGGTGCCGGACGGCGCGGGTGCGCTGGTCCACCAGACCGCCGTGTTCGAGCCGGTCGGACTGTCTGGGCTCCTCTACTGGTATGTGCTGCTTCCGGTGCACAGGGTGATGTTCCAAGGGATGCTGCGGGAGATCGCGCGGCGGGCCCAAGGCGGCCGCCCGTGATGGGTGGCCCCCCTGAATGAGCGTGACCGGTGTATCGATGGCGCTCGCGGGTCTTGGCGCGATCCTGACGGCCGCGACCCTCGTGTGGGGGCTCAGCCTGACGCTTCGCGATACGAGTGTGGCGGACGTCGGCTGGGGCCTTGGCTTCGTGCTGATCGGATGGGTGTACGGTGTTCTCTCGCCAGCGTTGACACCGCGGTCCTGGCTTGTCGCGGGCCTCGTCACGCTGTGGGGCGCGCGTCTCTCGTGGCACATTCTCCGCCGCAATCGTGGCCATGGGGAGGACCCGCGCTACCGGGCCATGCGCGCCTCCCAGGGGCCGGCCTTCTGGTGGCGGAGTCTCTTCACCGTCTTCTGGCTGCAAGGCGCGATTCTGTGGTTCGTGGCCCTTCCCCTGCTCGTCGCGGTGCGCGCCACGCGGCCCGCCGCCCTCACCTCCGTCGACGGCCTGGGCGTCCTGCTGTTCGCGGTCGGGTTCGGCTTCGAGGTCGTAGGCGACCGGCAGCTCGTGCGCTTCAGGGCCGACCCCGCCAACCGCGGCAAGGTGCTCGAGGACGGTCTGTGGCGCTACACGCGGCATCCGAACTACTTCGGCGACGCCACCCTGTGGTGGGGTCTCTACATAGTGGCGGCCGGAACCCCAGGCGGATGGCTGACCGTGCTGAGCCCTTCGCTACTGACGCTGCTGCTGTTGCGTGTATCCGGGGTGACGCTGCTCGAGAAGGGCCTGAAAGCCTCGAAGCCCGGGTATCGGGACTACATCGCGCGCACGCCTGCCTTCGTCCCATGGTTTCCGCGCGCGTCCAGGTGAGCCCATGCGGTACAGCAGGCTTGTGGTGGGTTGCGGCTATCTGGGCGAACGGGTCGCGCGACTGTGGCGCGGCGCGGGCGACGTGGTGTACGCGACCACGCGAGGGCACCGAGCCGACGCGCTGTCCCGGGCTGGGCTGCGGCCCCTGACCCTTGATGTGACCCGCGTGCCCGCAACGGCCTCACTCCCGGTGGTCGA